>JBARQF010000201.1:0-2220 GCA_049643605.1 Dehalococcoidales bacterium | reverse complement strand
GTAATTAATGTCTTGATTAAGGAAGGTAAAATGGCCAGGGCGATAGTCATCTATGAGTCAAAGTATGGTAACACCAGGCTGATGGCCGAAAAGATTGCCGAAGGTATAAGACAGGCTTCCGGTGTTGAAGCTGAGGTGCGTGAACTGAAGGAGGTAAATCCCGAGGGGCTTCCCGAATTTGATGCCATCGTTATCGGTTCACCCAACCACATGGGCAATGCCACCAGGAGCATCAGGAAATTCATTGATGAACTTGCCAAGTTCAGTTTTGAGGGAAAGCTGGCGGCGGTCTTCGATACCTGTATTGGCCGGGATTTGGAGAAAGCGGTGAAAAAGATGGAAAAGCAGATAGGTGAAAAGGCGCCGTCGCTATCACTTGCGGCACCAGGACTATCTGTCAGGGTCGAAGGGATGAAGGGACCAATCACCGAAGGTGAGCTACCCAGATGTCAGGACTTTGGCATCAAAATCGGGAATCGACTGAAAGCTTAATTTCATTTACAGGAGATTGATATGCCATCACGTCCGGGCTGGTATGACCGATACTGGCGAAATATGGATAAGGAAACTGAGGCCAGGATACGCACCACGTGCCCCCGCTGCGGCAGCTCTGGAACATACTATAACGAGCAGTTCCGGACCTGGCGCTGTGGTAAATGCGAACATATATTTGCCATAAAGGGATTGGGGGAGAGAAATCCCTGGTGGAAACGACTGTTCACTTTTTGGAGAAAATAACCTGTGAATTCTGTAATAACTCTGTAATATGTAATAGTACTAATAACCTTTTGAACAGGAACAATGTTCTGCTTGACAGGAGCGGAGCATTAGGGGAAAATAACATATACGCAGAGGATGGGGAGGCGGTCTGGCAGGGAACTCTGAGACGTTTGTCTCGGGAAAAGAAGAGGTGATACGTTGGAAGAGGAGCGGGCTTCCGAGCGTGGAAACAAAGAGAAGGAACGGCTTGCCATCCAGAGGGCAAAGGACAGAGCACGCACGGCCAGATGGGACCTTAATATCGCCATTTTTCTCTTTGCCGTTCTGATAATCGTCATTATCCTGCTCTTTCAGGGAGTCATCCTTGAAATCGTAGCGCCGCTGGCCGCCTTCGGACTGGGCATGGTGTGGCTTTCTGGCTGGAGACAGGGAAGGCAGCTGTTTGAACGCTTCTGTGAAGAAGAGCTGGCCAGACTTGAATACGAGCGCACCCGGAAGGTTGAGGAAACGATAGAGGACGCCGTGCGCAAGGCCATCCGCGAGCGCCTGCACTAATCTCGCATACAACCCGGTACCTGTTTGCCCGGGAACAAATCTCTTTATCAAGCATATCGCCTGTTTTTTGAGGTAGCACAATGGAAGTATTGAACAGTATCCCGATTGAACTGGAACTTGAAGCCGTTATAAAACGGATGCGCCTCCGCAAAAGGAACGACAATATTTTGGGTAATATACGGGAGATGCTGGATATTGCTGCCCCTATCGCCAGACCGAAGGCAGTCTATGATGTTTCCTATGTTGAGAATAAGAACGAGGACTCGTTGCAAATCGGCGGTGTTAAATTTACCAGCCGGGTCCTCCGGGTGAACCTGGACAAAGTGGAGCGTGTCTTTCCTTACGTCATCACCTGCGGTCGGGAACTTGAAGAGATTGATATACCGTCCACCGATTTCATCAAGGGATATTATCTTGACCAGATAAAAGAGACGGCGCTGGTGCTGGCCCGGCAACAAGTTGAGAGCTACTTAAAGAAGAGGTATGCTCTGGGGCAATTATCCAGAATGGCACCGGGGGCTGGTGCCGAAATTGACTGGCCTATAACGCAGCAAATGGAGCTGTTCTCCATCTTCGGAGGGAGGGAAAAGGTTGAGGAGCTAATCGGCGTCAGGCTCACCGATACCTTCCTGATGGTACCTATCAAGTCGGTATCCGGGATATTTTTCCCCACTGAGGTCAGCTTTGAGAGCTGCCAGCTATGTCCGCGGGAGCAATGCATCGGGCGGAGGGCACCCTACGACTCGGAAGCGGTAAAAAAATACCGACCTGAAGAAGCCTGACCAGACTCTCTTACATCGCTTTCTCTATTTCCACCAGACAGCTATTGCAGGCAAAAGAACCCCCGGGGGAAGATTTGTCTCTGGTGAGTACATTGACGCAGCCCCCGTGGTCGACGCCCTCACCGTCCGGCTCAAACCAGGCGCCTGCATCCAGGCTGGCAAC
>JBARQF010000200.1:0-10766 GCA_049643605.1 Dehalococcoidales bacterium | reverse complement strand
TATATCTGATGAGAAAGATAATGCTTCTTTCCCAGCCACAGCATTTCAGTGGCGCATTCGTCTAGCGGCCTGGGATACCTCCCTCTCAAGGAGGAGATCACCGGTTCGAATCCGGTATGCGCTACTTTATACCTCTATTTTTTAGGAGTACAGGGTATCTTTCAAACGCTGCATTCCCAACCTGGGGCTGGACAGGATAGGCACCTTACGTTCCGATTCTGCGAGCTGTGCGATTACTCTTGATATTGAAGCCTGCGCCAGGACCACTACTTCAACGCGGTCCATCAGCTCTATTAGCCGTGGTTTCACTATTTCATCGTGAGTGGTCAGGTCACCCCGATTGAGGGCTTCAAAGGCACCAGAGCAAAGTAGAGCCTCTACGCTCACCGTCTTTTTCTTCAACGCCGCACGATTCTGTATAAGTTCAGAAGTAGGCTTCAAGGTGGTATGCGCCGTTGCGATAACACCAATGCGAGTGCCCAGCTCCACGGCCTCATCTGCCATAGCCTCATCTACTTTCAGAAAAGGCACTTTGACCATCTCCCTCGCTTCATCAACTATGGGAGCCAGAGAAGAACAGGTGAGCATCACGACTTCCGCTCCTGATTCCACGGCAAAAGAGGCAAGCAGGCCAAGCCGCTTTGCCATACCCTTAGTATACTGACCGCGGGCGAAGAGGTCTTTGATCAGCCCTTCGTCCAGAAGGTTAATGACCTCCACGCCCGGCAATATCTCTTTACTCAACTCATTGAAGAGCGGCACCGCCGGCGCCACCGTATGTACCAAGCCTATTTTACGCGCCATACAATATCTCCCTTAACATTCCTGCTTCAGCCACTGGCCACTTGTCACCCATTTTTAACCAGCTATATTTATCCTACCCCATATATGCAACGGCACCATTAAGCAACTTAATGCCTTGAGAAAAAGCTACGGTTATCAGATTATAGGTTAATTATTCCTGTTGTTCAAGTAACAGCTGGCTGGTAAAGCGTTAAAATAACCGTGTCAATGGCGGCTTTTCCTCCTCAAACACCTTGACAAAAAAGGCTATTGTGATTAATATCATTATGTAAATACCTCGATACTCAAGGTATTCAAGAGACTGACAATCATACCTTAAAACGCCATGCCAGAGCAACGTAAGATAGAATATCAGGAATTGAAAGCCGGTCAGGAGTTCCCTCTGGCGGCATTTCAGGTAGACTCCACAACCGTGGCCGATTACCTGAAGGCCGTTGAGGAGGATAATGCCATCTATCAAAATACGGGGCTCGTGCCACCGATGGCAGTGGCTGCCCTGGCCTTGAAGTCGCTTATCAGTGCCATCTCCATGCCGCCCGGAACCATACATGTCTCTCAGGAATTTGAATTCATCGACACGGTCAATACTCAGGATACCTTAACCAGCCATGCCGGCGTAAGCAGAGTACAGGAGCGAGGCAAGTTGCATCTGATAAGCGTCGATATCAATGTTTCCAACCAGGAGCAGAAACCGGTACTGGCCGGCAAAACAGGCTTTATATTGCCCGTGTCGTGAGAGTATGGTGTGAATATGAGGAAGCACGATGTCAACACCGGTTGAACTAAAAGAGGGAGCGAGCCTGCCAGCGGTAAAAAAGAATATCCGCCAGGATAATATAAACCTGTACGCAAAGGCGAGCGGCGATTTCAACCCCATCCATATTGATGCCGACTATGCCCGCAAGACACCTCTGGGCGGTACGGTAGCCCACGGTATGCTCATCCTTGCCTGTGTATCCCAGATGATGACCAATGCTTTCGGGCGCGACTGGCTCTCCGGTGGCAGGCTCAACGTGCGGTTTCGGGCGCCGGCCCGTCCCGGTGATGTTATCACCGTCAGCGGCAGTATACGCCATATAGAAAAAGGTGACGGCCAGCAAATGATTGACTGCGACGTATTGTGCAGCAACCAGAATGATGAGCCGGTGATTACCGGTGATGCTAGAGTAAAGGTAGGAGACAATGAGAATCGCAGTTGATGGCATGGGGGGTGATTATGCCCCCGAAGAAATCGTGAAGGGTAGCGTTATCGCCGCCAGGGAACACGGCGTGCAGATTACCCTCGTCGGCCCCTCGGAGCGAATGAACCAGGAACTGGCCAAACACGACCTGTCCGGTGCCGAAATCGAAATCGTTCATGCCGGCGAATACCTGGTCGAAGGCGAACCTCCCGCCTACGCACTGCGCCAGAAGCGGGATGCCTCGGTCGCCGTGGCGACCAAGCTGGTGCGGGAAGGCAAGGCCGATGCTGTGGTCAGCGCCGGGCCCACCGGTGGGGTGGTCGCTGCCGCTATGTATATCCTGGGCACCATCGAAGGAATGTCCCGCCCGGTAGCCGGGGGTCCGTTCCTCGGGTTTGCCCCCAATACCCTCATGCTGGACCTCGGTACCAACGTGGACTGCCAGCCATACCAGTTGCTCGACTTTGCCATCGTGGGTACGGTGTATGCCCGGAAAATGATGAATATCCCCAATCCGACCGTGGCACTGCTCAGCGTGGGCGCGGAAGAAGGTAAAGGAAACGAAGCCGTCAAGGAAAGCTATCCCCTGCTCCAGAAATGCGGACTGAACTTCATCGGCAATGTTGAAGGGTATGACATACCTTCCGGAAAAGCTAACGTTATCATCTGCGATGGCTTCGTGGGAAACATCGTGGTCAAGTTCTGCGAATCACTGGGCAAGACCATCGCCGGCTGGCTTGAGGAAAAAGTTAGTGGTAAACTGGCAGAGAACGAGATGAAAACAATCACTGAAGGCCTGCTGAAAGCCACCAACGCCGCCGAAGTCAGTGGTGGCGGGCCACTCTGGGCGGTTAATGGCGTTGTCTGCGTTTCTCACGGGCGCAGCCGTCATGTGGAAATCGCCAAGACCATCGAGCAGGCCAAGCTCGCCGTGGAGTATGACCTGGTGGACACGCTGAAGGCAGAGCTGGCCGCGGCACGCGAAAAGCTTAAAGAAGCCGGTTTCGAGCTATTTCCCGGTTCTTGAACCGATACGGATTAAAGGAGTTTTAGATGTCAGTTGAAGAAACACTGAAAAAGATTGTAACCAGGGTCACACGCAAGCCGGAGGCCGCTTTCTCACGCGAGACCACTTTTGAGGACCTGGATGCCGACTCCCTCGATATCGTTCAGGTGCTGGTGGCGCTGGAAGACGCCTACGATATTGAGATACAGGAAGAGGAACTGCAAGAAATCAAGAACATGGGCGACTTTATCGCCTATATCGAACGCAAGGCGGTCGAAAAAGGGAAATAAGCGCTATGGAGAGCAGCGAAAAGCCGCTTAAAGGTAAAGTAGCGTTGATTACCGGTGGTTCCCGGGGCATCGGGCGAGCCATCACCCTGAAACTGGCCAGGGAAGGCGCCGACGTCATCATCAATTTCTTCCGCAAGAAAAGCACCGCCGAAAGCACCGCTCAGGAAGCGCGCGCTAAAGGCGTCAAAGCCCATATAATCAAGGCCAACGTCGGCGAGCCGGAGCAGATAGCAAGCATGTTCGATGAAATAGAGTCGCAGTTTGGCCGACTCGATATACTGGTCAATAATGCCGCCTCCGGCGTAGCACGGTCTGCTCTGGAACTGGACGACCGCGGCTGGGACTGGACCATGTCTATCAATGCGCGTGCCTTTCTGCTGTGTGCTCAGAGGGCCGCCAGGCTGATGAAAAACGGCGGGAAAATGGTCAGCATCTCCAGCCTCGGCTCACGCATGGTGCTGCCTATATATACAGCGGTCGGCGTGTCCAAAGCGGCGCTGGAGGCGCTTACCCGCTACCTGGCCATTGAGCTGGCTCCCAAGGGCATATGTGTCAATGGCATTGCCGCCGGCGCTGTGGAAACGGAGACCCTGAAGCTGTACACCGCCGACCCAAACCTGCCAAAACCAGCGTGGCAGACCACACCGGCGGGCAGGATAATACAGCCGGAAGACGTCGCCGACCTGGTTGCCTTTCTCTGCAGCGAACAGTCGGACATGATACGAGGACAGATTATCGTCATTGACGGGGGCGTCTCACTGACACCATTAAGTCCAACACCAAAGGACAGCCAGGGGGAATAACTTTGACTAACGACAGGGTAGTCATTACCGGGATGGGCGCAATTACACCTCTGGGACTATCCGTGGCTGAATACTGGCAGGGCCTGATAAGCGGCCGGTCAGGTTTTGGTCCGATTACCCTGTTTGACGCCAGCGCCTACCCTGTCAGTGTAGCCGCCGAGGTCAAAAACTTCGACCCGGAAAAATACATGCCCCTCAAGCGCGTTGACCGCACCTCCCGCTGCATTCAGTTCGCCATAGCTGCCGCGAATATGGCCCTTGAATCAGCCCGATTAGATATGTCACGGGAAAAACCGGAAAAGGTCGGTGTGATTATCGCCACCAGCGGCATGATGTCGATTATTGCCGACGAGAGCGAGGTGCTCAGGAAAAAGGGGCCGATGCGCATCGACCCCCTCAGCATCACCAAAACGGCGCCAAGCATGGTTACGGCCCAGGTAGGCCTGGAAATCGGCGCCAAAGGACCGAATACCAGCCTGAACAGCGCCTGCGCCAGCGGTAATGATGCGCTTGGTATTGCCCTCAACCACCTGCGACTGGGACATGCCGACGTCATAGTTACCGGCGGTGCCGAGGCCAATGTCAACCCGATATCCATCGCCAGCACCGCCCGGGTGGGCGCCCTGTCCCGAGAGCCGGACCCCGACAAAGCCTGCCGCCCCTTCGACCTCAACCGCGATGGCTTTGTTTTCGGCGAAGGTGCCGGATTACTGGTGTTTGAGACGCTGGAGCATGCCCGGGAACGCAACGCCCACATTATGGCCGAACTGGCCGGTGCCGGCTGGTCTTTTGACGCTTACAATGAGACAGCGCCTGATGCGGAGACGCAGGCAATCGCCATACGCATGGCACTGCAGGACGCCGGTGTCACAACGGAAGAAATAGACTACATCAATGCCCACGGCACCAGTACCAGGCTGAACGACGTCGCCGAGACCAGGGCGATAAAGATAGCCTTTGGTGATAGAGCCTACCAGATACCAATCAGCTCCAATAAATCGATGATCGGACACCTCGCCTGCGCTGCGGGCGCCGCTGAGGCAATTTCCGCGGTAATGACGGTCAGGGAAGGAATCATTCCGCCTACCATTCATTATGAAACTCCCGACCCGGAATGCGACCTTGACTACGTGCCCAATAAAGCACGGCGACAGCCGGTCAATATCTGCCTGTCCAACTCATTCGGGATGGGCGGCCAGAACTGCAGCCTGATAATAAAGCGTTTCCCATAGAGCAACCGATGGAACCGAAAGAGCTGGAAGGAAAAGCAGCACTGGTTACCGGAGCCTCGAGGGGGCTGGGCAGGGCCATCGCCCTCAAACTGGCCAGCCTGGGCTCCAGGGTCGCCATCAACTATCTGTCCAGCGAGGAGGCGGCAGCCAGCCTGGCCGGGGAAATAGAAAAGGGCGGCGGGGAGGCAATGCTGATGAAGGCGCATGTCGCCGACGCCAAAGAAGTCAGAGCCATGGTCCGTGAAATCGTGGGCCGGTGGGGGAAAATCGACATCCTGGTAAATAACGCCGGCATAGCCAGGGACGACCTGCTGCCCAGAATGGCGGATGAAGCGTGGGACGAGGTGATAAACACCAACCTGCGCGGCTCTTACCTCTGCACTAAATTCGCCGTGCGCTCCATGATGGAGCAGTTCTGGGGCCGGGTTATCAACATCGCTTCTCTCGCCGGCATCGTGGGGAACATGGGGCAGGCCAATTATTCTGCCGCCAAGGGAGGGCTTATCGCATTTACCAAGAGTGTCGCCCGGGAACTTGGGTCGAGGAACATAACGGTAAACGCTATCGCACCCGGATTCGTCACCACCGAGATGACCGACAAGCTGCCTCAGGAGACCAAAGACGTTATACTGTCCCGCATCCCGTTAAAGCGCTTCGGCACTCCTGATGATGTCGCCGAACTGGTCGCTTTTCTGGCCAGTGAGCGGGCGAGTTATATTACGGCACAGGTCATCTGCATTGATGGCGGAGTAATATAAATAAGGGTAAGGAGGTGTTACCATGTCCAGAGTAGGTATCGTCACCGACACCACCAGCTGTCTGCCCCCGGAACTGGTCGAAGAGTATGGTATCCGCATCGCGCCGGTGGGCCTGGTCATCGGCGGCCAGCATTACAAGGACACGGAACTGACCAACGAGGAGTTCTGGCAGCTTTTCTATGCCGCCAAAGGCTCGAGCACAACTACTGCCGCCAGTCCGGGTGACTTTGCCAGCATCTTCGAAGAGCTGAGCAAGTCCACCGACAGCATCGCCTGCATCGTTGTTTCCAAAGCGCTCAGTGCCACCTTCGAGGCCGCCACGCAGGGCAAGGAACTGGTAAGAGAGAAAAATCCTAAAGTCAATATCGAGATTCTGGATAGCAGGACATCGGCGGGGGCTCTCGGTTTTGTCGTACTGGAGGCAGCTCGCGTGGCCAAAGCCGGCAAGAGCCTTGAAGAAGTCATCCAGACAGCCAGCGATATGATTCCAAGGGTGAAGTTCGTCACCGCCATGGACACGCTGAAATATCTCATTAAAAGCGGCCGTGCCCCAAAGACAGCAGTTATCGGGGATGTACTGGGCGTGAAACCAATCATAGGCATGCTCAGTAATACCGGGCTGGTGGAGAACCTGGGCCGGGCCAGAGGGAAGCAGAAAGCCCTGGCAAAAATCGCTGAAATCGCCAGGGAGCACACTGAACCGGGGAAAAAGGTGCACGCCATGTTTCACTATACCGATGGCATAGCCGCTGGCGAGACACTGCGGGATATCATCACCTCGCAGATAGACTGTGACGAGATATACTTAACCCCTTATACTCCGGTAATGGCCTCGGCAACCGGCCCGGTGGTGGCATTCTCCTTCTATTCGGACTAGAGACGACTGGCCATACGAAGCCTCAAGTTTTTCATCCGCGCCGGTTTATTAAACCGAGCCAGTTTTGGCGACTTCATTTATAAAAACACTGCCGGGTATCTTCGGTAACGCTCCCTGACGTGCTATAATGGCATAAAACCCGTGCTTTCCTCGCCGGGTCGGGTGGTATTCCTGAGATAACAGTATTTCAGAATAGACAGGAGACGTCTGCATGCCCAAAAGAGAGGATATTCACAAGGTAATGATTATCGGTTCCGGGCCCATAGTTATCGGGCAGGCCTGCGAGTTCGATTATTCCGGAACACAGGCGTGCAAAGCGCTGCGCGGCCTGGGCTACGAAGTCATCCTGGTGAATTCCAATCCGGCCACCATCATGACTGACCCGGGGACGGCTGATGTCACCTATATTGAACCGTTGAACCTGGAGTCGATAAGTAAAATCATCGAGACCGAGCGCCCGGATGCCCTGCTGCCCAACCTCGGTGGACAGACCGGCCTGAACCTGAGCGCCGAACTGGCGCGTGCCGGCATCCTGGATAAGTACGGCGTTCAGGTCATTGGTGTTGAAATCGACGCCATCATTCGCGGCGAGGACCGAATCGCCTTCAAGGAAACAATGCAACGTCTGGGCATTGACATACACCGTAGCGAAGCTGTTTACAGCATTGAGGATGCGGAAAAGGCAGCGGCAGAGCTTGGCTACCCGGTGGTGGTCCGCCCGGCATACTGTATGGGCGGTACCGGCGGGGGACTGGTCTATAATGTCGAGGAACTGCGCACGGTGGCCAGTCGCGGCATCGCCGCCAGCCTCATCAACCAGGTGCTCATCGAGGAATCAGTCCTCGGCTGGGAAGAGCTGGAACTGGAGGTGGTGCGCGACGCCAAGAACCAGATGATAACCGTCTGTTTCATTGAGAACGTTGATGCTATGGGCGTCCATACCGGGGATTCGTTCTGCACCGCACCCATGCTGACCATCAGCGAGGAGCTCCAGCAGCGCCTTCAGGAATATTCCTATCGGATTGTCGAGGCAATAAGAGTAATCGGCGGCACCAACATTCAGTTTGCCCACGACCCAAAGACCGGCCGCGTGGTGGTCATCGAAATTAACCCGAGGACGTCCCGCTCCTCGGCTCTCGCCTCCAAGGCCACCGGTTTTCCCATTGCCCTGATCTCCGCCAAACTGGCCGGAGGCCTCACGCTGGATGAAATCCCCTACTGGCGGGAAGGCACCCTGGAAAAATACACCCCCTGGGGCGAGTATGTGGTGGTCAAGTTCGCCCGCTGGGCCTTTGAAAAATTCAAGGACGCCCAGGACAAGCTCGGCACCCAGATGCGCGCCGTCGGCGAGGTTATGAGCATCGGCAGGACTTACAAAGAAGCGTTTCAAAAATCAATCCGCTCACTGGAGAACGGTCGCTACGGGCTTGGTTTCGCCAGAGATTTCCACCAAAAATCTCTGGAAGAACTGATGGAGATGCTCAACGAGGCGAGTAGCGAGCGGCAGTTCATCATGTACGAGGCACTGCGCAAGGGCGCTGATGTCCAGGCACTCTATGAAAAAACCTACTTGAAACCCTGGTTCATCAACCAGATGAAGGAGCTGGTGGAACTTGAAGAGCAGATTCTGAAATATCGTGGCAAACCTCTGCCGGACAACCTGCTCATTCAGGCTAAGAAGGACGGATTTGCTGACCGTTATCTGGCGCAACTCCTGAATGTAAAGGAAAAAGAAATCAGGGAGAAACGCGTGTCACTGGGAGTGGTAGAGGGCTGGGAACCGGTCCCGGTAAGCGGTGTGGAAAACGCCGCCTACTACTACTCCACCTATAATGGCCCGGACAAGACGGCCAGCAGCACCCGAAAGAAGGTCATGGTGCTGGGAGGGGGTCCGAACCGCATCGGCCAGGGAATTGAGTTCGATTACTGCTGTGTCCACGCCGCCTTTACCCTGCGCGACGAAGGATACGAGACCATTATGGTCAACTGCAACCCGGAAACGGTTTCCACGGATTACGATACCTCGGACAAGCTCTATTTCGAGCCGCTGACAGTGGAAGATGTCCTGAGCATATATCAGAAGGAAAAGCCGGAAGGCGTGATTGTCCAGTTCGGCGGCCAGACGCCGCTTAACATTGCCAACGAACTGGCCGAAGCCGGAGTAAAAATCCTGGGCACGTCACCCGAGGCAATCGACCTCGCCGAGGACAGAGACCGGTTCCGCCAGCGTATGCACGAGCTTGGCATACCGATGCCGGAATCGGGCATGGCGAGTAATTTAACCGAAGCGCTGGAAGTTGCCAGGCGAATCGATTACCCTCTCATGGTGCGCCCATCCTATGTGCTGGGGGGGAGAGGCATGGAAGTAGTCTATGACGAAGAGATGCTCCGCCAGTACGTGGCCGCAGCCGTGGGCGTTACCCCGAACCGGCCCATCCTGATTGACAAGTTTCTGGAAAATGCCATTGAGGCGGAAGCTGACGCCATCGCCGATGGCACGGATGCCTTTGTACCAGCGGTCATGGAGCACATTGAACTGGCAGGTATTCATTCCGGAGACTCGGCCTGTGTCATTCCTCCCGTCAGCCTGTCCCCGGAACACATTGCTACCATCAACGAATACACCAAGAAGATTGCCAAGGAGCTCAACGTCGTCGGGCTGATGAATATCCAGTACGCGATTGCCAGCAACATGGTATATGTGCTGGAGGCCAACCCGCGGGCATCGCGAACGGTGCCGCTGGTATCCAAGGTATGCAACGTCTCCATGGCCCACATTGCCACCCAGTTGATGCTGGGCCAGAAGCTGTCTGAAATCGGCCTCAAACCCCGGGTCATCCCGCACTATGGTGTAAAAGAAGCGGTATTCCCATTCAATATGTACCCGGAGGTCGACCCAGTTCTGGGGCCGGAGATGCGCTCCACCGGTGAGGTGCTCGGCATCGCCGATTCTTTTGGCCTCGCCTTCTTCAAGGCAGAAGTTGCCGCCCAGCAACTGCTCCCGTTAGATGGCACTGTCCTGATGACGGTTTCCCCAAAAGACCGACCCGCCGTATATGAAGTCGCCGCGCAGTTTGCCCAGCTTGGCTTCAAAATAAAGGCCACGCAGGGGACACATGAGTTCCTCGCCAGCCGGGGCGTACCGTCAGAAATGATACTGAAAATGCATGAGGGAAGGCCCAATATCGCTGATGGCATTACTAATGGAGAAATCCAGCTGGTCATCAACACCCCCAGCGGCAAGTTAAGCCAGTATGACGACTCATACATTCGCAAAGCGGCCATCAAATACAAGGTGCCGTATATCACCACGCTGGCCGCGGCCATGGCGGCCGCGAAGGGTATCACCGCCTATCGCCAGGTCAAGGCAGGGGTGAAATCGTTACAGCGATATCACTCGGAAATCAAGTAGCCCGCCGCCACCACACGAAATCTCCAATTAGGAGGCACAGAGCAAGTCCTGTGCCTTTTCTTTTTCCACCGCCGTCATTGACAGCAGACTATCATTAATACAGAATAGCACCAGCCGCATTAAAGGAGGTGAAATAGCAGTGAAGGTGATATTTACCGAAAACGCCCCCAAGCCAGCGGGACATTACTCGCAGGCCATAGTCCATAACGATACCGTCTATGTGTGTGGTCAGCTGCCGATTAACCCGGAATCAGGGGAGAAAATAACCGGGTCGATTGAAGAGCAGGCGGAACAGGTATTGAAGAACCTTGCCGGGATACTGCAGGCCGCCGGCAGTGATTTGAATCACGTGTTGAAGACAACCGTGTACCTTGCCGATATGTCGCTCTGGGAGAGAATGAAC
>JBARQF010000199.1:0-8530 GCA_049643605.1 Dehalococcoidales bacterium | reverse complement strand
TGATGGTGTCGAGTGTACTACCTAACTTGATAGCAGACGACCTGACTTTTAATAATATTCAATGAATGTTGCACAAAACAGACTTTTGTTCAGGGTGGATAACAAACAAGCTATTGTTGTGACTTCGCTTAGATTGACATTCTACCCGGACTAGTTTTCGAGGCAGGTTACAGCTATTCTGCTTCCTGTATCAGCTGTATGGCAAAATCACCAACCTGGGTGGTGTCAAAGTGAGCAGTAAGGCTGCCAAAGGCCGCCGGGGCTGGTCCTTTCACGATAACAGAGACCTCTTTAGCGACCATTTTTGCTGTTTCCTCGTCAAGGTTATCCACAGCGAAGGCAATGTGCTGGACACCCTCGCCTTTGCTTTCTAGGAAATCCTTATAGCGTGATTCTCCTTCAAGAGGCTGAATGAATTCAATCGGTATTGAGCCAATCTCGACAAACTTTGCCCTGATGGTGGGCTTTGGTTCTGGAAATTTTACCTCACGCCCAACTGTTGCGATGCCCAAAGATTGATAGTACTCAACTGCCTTGTCTATATCCCTTACGATAACTGCTATATGATGTAGCTTCCAATTTTTCCCCATATTTCTCCCTTCTCTACAATTATGAAATTAAGCTAACTTCTCTTTAGTGGGCGTTCTAGATTGCAGATTATGTTTTGAGCCCATAAAGTTCTGGATTCGTTCTGGCCTCATTTATAAAATCTTCTACAATCTTTTCATAATCAGTATATTGCGGATCCCACCCCCATTCCTCGGTTGCCCGGCTGTAATCAACGCTCTTACACTCTAGGCTACGTATAAACTCCATAGATACCGGGTCTGGCTTATAAGTGAATTCGGCTTCCGGGACGAATTTCTTTATCGCCATTTCTACATCCTTGACAGTTGGCACTTGTGACCCCGCCGAGAGGTTATAGCATATCATCTTAATTTGCTCTTTAGGCGCATAATACAGCATCTCCGTGCCTTTGACGATATCTTTGAAGTACATAATTTGCATCGGAGCGTCTTCGCTAACCCAGCATTCAAAGGGCCCCGGTCTGCCAAGGGCAGCATGCTCAATCATCCAGGGAATATATATTGGTACCGCTTTAGTAGTATAACCCGGACCGATAACTACGCCACAATAACGGACACAGCGAAAGTCGAGTCCAAATTTCCTGCGATAAAACCGCCCCAGAAGCTCACCAGATAATTTGCCGATACCATACATATTAATAGGTCGCTGAATTGTCTCATCGGTGATGACTTCACCAATTCCCAGGCCATAAGTACCCCCCGAACTGGCGAAGACCATGCGCTTAATATCAAAAAGTCTCGCCGCCTCCAGTACATGCATCGTACCAACAATATTTGCCTGGAAAGAAGCCCACGGATTATCTTCCGATGGTAGACTTAACATAGCACCGAGGTGAAATATGCCTTCTATATTATTTTCCTTAACAGCATTCATTACTTCGGGCCAAATCATTAGATTTCCTTGGATAACTTTTACCTTATCCTTGATGTCAGCTATCCGTTCAATTCGCGGTACTACATCAAACAATACAACCTCTTCCCCTCTATCTAATAATCTACGTGCCAGTCCGGCACCAAGAAAACCGGTTCCACCTGTAATAAGTATGGACATCTTTTCCCTCCTCTTTAATAATTAACCGGATAAGATTATCTCTATAGAATTTCCGCATGGAACTCGTTTAAGGTTTATAGATTTGGCCTGCGACCAGATTTAATATTAAAACAAAGGTAATCGGTTTCGCCGTCACTGTGGGGCTGTCCATTTAGAAGCATGGGTCTTTCAGGTAGATCTGCGTTGGGCTTATATACTTGATAGTCTCTACTTTGGTCATGGTACCGGCCGCAATTTCAAGCACCGTTTGAAGCAGTTTCTCGCCAGCCTCTTCAATGGTTTCTTTGCCTTCAATTACCGTACCGGAATAGAAATCCAGGCTGGTAGGCGCCATAGCGAGAGTCTTGGGGTTGGCAGTAGTCCACATGAGCGGTGAGACAACTGCTGTAGAGGTATATAGAAGGTCTTCCCCAGACAGTCCACCACCACCAAGCTGAAATATGACTAATTGTGCCCCGGCAGCGGCGTATCCCGCGAATATAGAAGTTGAACTCATCCAGTTATCTACGAAGTATAGACCTTTACCCGGTGGCTGTTCACCATACTGGAGAACACCTTGAATGGGGGCTGACCCTGATTTGTGAATCGCACCCAGAGATTTTTCTTCTAGTGTGGAAAGACCACCCGCAATATTTGATGGGACAGGATTAATGGTACGGATGTCTTCACCAGTTGATTTGGCTATTTTTTCCGTCTCGGCAGCAACGTCCAAAATCCTACTAGCTACTTCTTGGTTTATGCCTCGCTTCGCGAGTACATGTTCGGCACCAATTATTTCCGTGTTTTCCCCAAAGAAAGCGGTTCCACCGGCCTGAACAATACGGTCAAAGAGGTTACCGATTACCGGGTTGCCGGCAATACCCGAGGTGGTATCCGAATGGCCGCACTTCACACCGACCGCCAGGTGACTGAGGTCAAATGGCTGGCGTCTTATCCGCGAGGCTTCCAATACCATCTTCCGTGCCGTCTGAATGCCCTTTTCCAGCGCCCGAAGAGTGCCTCCTTCCTGAGCATTATCGATATATTCAACCCATTTCCCGGAACGAGCGATTTCTTCGGCAATGTAGGACAGTTTCAACTCCGGATATCCGGCACCACGGCTTTGCGAATGAACAATTACCGAGGCCACATTAGGATTCGTACCCAGACCAATAAGAGTACGGGCTACTGTTTGACGGTCCTGGCCGGTACGACCACCTCCGCTGTCGGCGGTCACTATCGTTCGGGTACCGACTACAGAGTCGCATATCTTGGTGGCTAACATGCCCCCCGGTATCACCAGAACATAATTTCGGATACCAGCCGATCCATCCGGCCTTGGGTAGCCCAGGAATTTCATTTTTATCCTCCTTTGGTTAAGTCTCCTCTCCCCCTCGTCCCCTCTATGTTGTGAACATGTACTAGCTGCCCTTTTTCAATGTCCTGAGAAGCGATACCTATTGGTTCACCATACTTGATGACAGGAGCACCCTTACTGATAGCTGTCACCGCAATTTTAAAACCAAATGGTATCTTCTCCAGAGCGGTAATTTCTTCACTGTCTCTGCCCAGCCGAACTAATACTACGACACCTGACTCTATATTTTCCAAGCTAGTCGCCACATTGTCCTTATCTGACAGACGTAAAGCTCCGTGTGAAGTCATTTGATATCCTCCTAATTATGAAGTGATAATAACTTTACCCACACCATCGGAACCAGTAAGTTCAAGACCTCTAGGTAACTCTTCCAGAGGCAACTTGTGAGTGACTAGCTTTTCTATGGGTAAAGTGGTCTGATGGAGCATTGAGAGAGCGTCCTTGAAAATTATTGCAGGATATGCCCAGGAACCGTGAATATCCAAGTCTTTGTTACAAATTAAGAAAGGGATGATTTCGATTGGGCCGTTATTGGTGAAATGACCAACCTCGATTAATTTACCTCCCCGGCGTACAAAATCCAGAGACTCTCTAAACGCAACCGGAACTCCCGCTGCTTCAATCACAACATCAGGCCCAACCCCATTGGTTATCTCTTGCACCTGTTTTAGGCGTTGTTCGATAGGTAGACGGCCGTCAATAAGGACATCTGCTCCCATCTGCTTTGCCATCTCAAGCCGACTTGAGAGTAGATCCTGGACTATAATCAATCCGGCTCCGCTGTACCTTAGAGAAGCAATCACCATCAGACCAATAGGACCAGCACCGACGACCATGGCACTACGACCGACACCATAGCCGTGACCCATAAACGGCTCTCCAGGACTGTAGGCACGTTCCACGGCCCTAAGTCCGGTAGCCAACGGTTCAGTTAACACAGCTCTCTCTAATGACATATCCTTCGGCAATTTGAATATATTGGATCCAGGGAACACATTAATATATTCTGAATAACCCCCTAAAACGCGTGGCTCCTTCTCGACCGGATTAAACCCATAAGCGGTTCTATTAGTACATAAGGAGGGACGATGAGGCATATTCAGGCAGTAATAGCAGCAACCGCAGACCCTACCACTTGGTGCGAGAGCTACTCTGTCACCAACTTGTATTGGTCCGCCAGATATCGCCATGTTTTCGTTTGCGCCACTTCCTATTTCTTCTATGGTCCCTATAATTTCATGGCCTGCGAAAAACGGAAAAGGAGCCTTTGGGGAGTGTCCTATGTAAATGTGCTTATCGGTGCCACATATACCACAAGCATCAACCTTAAGTAATAATGTGTTATCAGTGATTTCTGGGATTTCGAATTCTCGCATTTCTGCTTTCCCTGGTTCCGTGAAGACCCAGGATTTGGAGGTTCTCATAGTTTACTTACCTCATTTATTATATTTTGGACCACCTTTTCTAAAGGTGTATTTGAAGGTTCCCAGCCCCACTCCTGTCGTGCCCGGCTATCATCAATTACTTCTGTTTTACGGGTATTGTAATACTCCATGACTACCGGATCCGGTCGGTACGTAATTTTAGCACTGGGAATGAATTTTTTTATCGCCCGTTCAAGATCTTTCGCAGACGGAGCCGGGGTAACTCCAGTAAGGTTATAGCACACTGTTTTAATTTTTTCTTTTGGTGCATCATATAACATTATGGTGGCCCTGATAGCGTCTTTGAAGTAAGTCACTGGCTGCACAGCATCTTCGCTCACGTAACATTCATACGGTTTACCGAGAGCAGCGTGTTCAATCATCCAGATCATAAACGTGGGGAAAGCGCGCACTTTTGCACCCGAATACAGCACGGTGAAATAACGTATGCTGCGAAAGTCAAGGCCAAATTTACGTCGGTAAAACCGCCCTAGAAGTTCACCATACAGTTTCCCGGCACCGTACATTGAGATTGGACGCTGCAGCGTCTCATCCGTGATAATCCCGGTTGTTCCGAGTCCATAAGTACCCTCAGTGCTGGCGAAAACCACGCGTTTACTCCCGAAAAGCCTAGCTGCTTCCAATACGTTCATAGTCCCTACTACGTTCGTCTGAAAAGAGGCCCAAGGGTTTTCGTCTGATGGCAGGCTTAACATTGAACCGTGGTGGAATATACCTTCGACATTATTATCTTTGACCACGTTCATTACTTCGGGCCAATTTTTGAGGTCACCCTGGACCACCTTTACCTTATCCTTTAGGTCACCCAGACGCTCTTCTCTTGTCACAATATCAAACAGGACTACTTCTTCGCCTCTCTCTACGAGTTCCTTGGCCAATCCCATACCAAGCCTGCCTGTTCCGCCAGTAATAAGTATGGACATATCCTTTCTGCCTCCTTTGTTTCGTCAAGTCCGGTGACACTACTTTATCATCATACTGGGTAACCACAGAACCAGCTGAGGGAAAACGCTTAATAGGCTAATCCCAATCATGACGAGAATTACAAATGGAATCACTCCCCGGATGATATCCCCCATTGTTACTCCCCACTCCGGCGGCGCTGCTCCCTTTAGAATAAATATTCCAGCTGCGAAGGGGGGAGTCATAAAGGCCATTTGAAGGTTAACACAGATCATTATGGCAAACCATAGAGGGTCAAATCCTTGGGCAGCAGCAATGGGAGTAATTATTGGAACCATAATGAAGACAATGGGCAACCAATCCATAAACATCCCCAAGATAAACACGGTTAGCATTACCACGAGGAATATACCCCATTTACCGCCGGGGGTACTCAGAATTAGCTTCTCGATGACGTCTCCTCCACCGCCAGCAATAAAAACCCCAACATAGGCGAAAGCCATGGTGCCGATGAGCAGGATAAAACCAGAGATCCTAAACGTAATAAAACTCACGTCTTTTAGCACCCGCCAGTTAAATCTACCGTAGGCTACCGTCAAAAGGGTAGCTATAAAAGCCCCCATGCTTGCCGCCTCAGTGGGGGGGGCTATCCCGAAAAAGATAACACCAAGCACTGCCAATACGAGTAGCACCGGGGGGACCAGTGAAGTTATAAGCTGGGTCGTTTTTTTTCGGAAGGGGACTCCTCTTTCTTCAATTGGTACTGCTGGTGCTATATTGGGCTGAAAGAAACACCTCAAAGCGATGTATGTTATATATAGAGCAGAAAGGATAAATCCAGGGATAAAAGCGCCGAAAAGGAGCTTGCCTACCGAAATCTGAGCCATTGGCCCATAGACAATCAACATAATACTTGGTGGAATTAGAATGCCTAAACAGCCACCAGCACAAATTGCTCCGGTGGCTAAGCTTCTATCATAACCTCTCTTTAACATGGCAGGCAGGGCAACCATTGTAAGCATAGTGATTGAAGCCGCGATTATGCCCACACAAGCAGCCATTATAGTACCGACTAATACGGTAACTATCGCCAGCCCGCCCCTAAGCCCACCCAGCCACAAGTACAAGGCATCGAATAGTTTCTCAGTTATTCCGGAACGTTCTAACATCGCCCCCATGAATACAAACATAGGTACCGCCAGGATGGTATAGTTTATCATCAGTGAAAAGACACGGGGATAAATAATTTGACCGACTGCAGTACCAAATTGAAAAAAACCAACAATTATTGCTAATGCACCGATGACAATACCTATGGGAAAACCAGTCAGAACCCCAACTAAAACACCCCCCATCATTAAAAAGGTGAGGAACTCTGGACTTAATTCGGTCATAATGGTTTGTTCCTTACCATTTGGTATAAATCACGAACAAATTGAGCAAGGCCTTGAAGAGCAAACAGGCAGATTCCATATGCCACGGCGGTTCTTAGTGGGGCAATGGGTGGGTACCAACCGGTTTCGTACATTTTTTCATTTATTTTCCAAGCGCGCCCGGCAAATTCTATAGACACGTCTGCTAGTACAATCAACAACGGAGTGAAAAGCAATAAGAAACCAAAGACGTCAATAATTGCCTTTCTTCGGGGTGAAAGTCGGGAATAAAAGACATCAACTCTGATATGACCGCTATGCTTATGGACGTATGGTATAGCCGTGGCGTAGACGGTGGCTCCCAGCATAAGACTTACCTCATATGCCCACAGCGTGTTGGCGTTAAACACATAGCGCATAATGACGGCACCGACCATAAATGCCAATAAGACGACACATAACCACTGTGCTATCTTTCCCGTCCACTCACTGATTGAATCAATGAATTGAATTACATTTCTCATAACTCATACATCTCCCTCCCTGCTTCGAGACCACTCTCGAAGCAGGGAGGAATCTTTGAATTAAAAACGTTGGAAGGCTTCTCGATAAGTGTTCTGAAAAGCATCTATAGAGTCCAACACTTCGGCCCAGAATGGGCCCTCGTCTCTTTTCTTTGTGAAGTAATCGTCAGCGGCAGCTGTCACTGCATCTTCTATCGATTTTGGCACTGGTAAAACTTTAGTAACGCCATATTCCTTGATCTTCTCTATGGCTATAATATCCTGAGCACACGTGTAGTAGTAGTTCTCTAATCCTACTGATAAGGCTAACTCCTCCACCAGCACTTTGAGGTCATCAGGCAGTGATTCCCATGAATCCGCGTTGAACCAATACCAATGGTACTCAGAGGGCTGGCGTATCGGAGAAAGCCAGGCATATTCAGCCACTTCATAGAAGGCCGCCGTGTAATCTACCGCTGGGCTGCTATACTGGAAGCCATCAATTACACCTCGCTGCATCGATTCGTAGATTTCCCCGCCAGGCATGAAGACGCCGGCTGTACCCAAGTATTCACCGAATATTATCGGCTCATCACCACCACCGGAGCGGTATTTCAGACCCTTGAGATCATCGGGTGTTTTCAAGTCCTTGTTGGTCCATAAGAAAGTCTCCGGGGGAAGCGGGATGCCGTCTAGCACTTTCACATTATAGCCGTCAAGCATCTTCGCGGCGAGTTCCATACCATTACCAACCAGGTACCAAGCCGAATATTCCTGCGGTGATAATCCGCCAATTTGAGAGGAGAATAAGGTCGCCTGCGGGAACTTATCCGCTACGTAACCGGTGGCTGTCACACCCCAGTCCAAAACACCACTCGAAAACCCGTCAAATTCTTTAGCTGCTGGAACAATAGCTCCTGCAGTGTTGCATTTCAAAACCAAGCGTCCACCGCTCGCCGCAGTCACCTGATCGGCAAATCTTTCGGCATACCGATACCCCAGGGTCCCAGCGTTACTGTGTGTTTGTCCCAGCCAAGTAATTACCTCGGGGGGTTGTGCTGGAGCTGGTGCAGGTGCTGGAGACGGAGCTGGTGCAGGAGCCGGTGCCGGTGCAGGTGCTGGAGCAGGTGCAGGTGCAGGTGCAGGTGCAGGTGCTGGAGCCGGAGCTGGTGCAGGAGCCGGTGCTGCACAACCAATAACCAAACTTGTGGCTAATAATAACGCCAATGGAATAAGTAATATCTTCTTTTTCACCTTTTTACTCCTGTAAATTTTTATAATATACTAACGCAATGCTTTTTCTTTAAAAAT
>JBARQF010000198.1:0-8741 GCA_049643605.1 Dehalococcoidales bacterium | reverse complement strand
TATTCTTTGGAGTATTAATTCCCCTAGCCATAAAATCTACCGGTGGTGTAGCATTACCTGCGATTTTTGCCATTGGCACCGGGCTGCCCGTCCTGATATTTGGCACGCTTTTATCTACCGGCTTAGCAGGCGTATCCGGTTGGCTTAATGCAGTCAGCCGGGCCGAGAAAATAATTCGCCTGATAGTTTCCATTATTTTTATTGGGGTAGGAATATATCTTGTGGTAATTTGGATACAGGCTTGAACCAGTCTTCAAAAGGTAAGGAGACATGTGATGCTTGAAATCAGAAGGACGGCTATCGCTTTTGATGAAGAAGAGCTACTGGAGTTAGAGCGAGTCATAACCGACAGGGATGAGAAAGAGGCACTAAGCTTCCTGAAGAAAGCAGTCTATGACAAGATAAGTCGCTCTCAGCAAGGAAAGCTGAAATCCCACCTAGATACAGACACTAGCCCCGTAGAAGGGTTTATCAAGGACAACATCAGGTAGTACCAGACCTGCATTTTTATGACACTCAAGGGGGTGTGAATATGAACAAACCGTCTGCCGTAGTCGGCCGTCTTTCCGTGCTTGACCGTTTTCTGCCCGTCTGGATTTTCCTCACCATGGCGCTGGGGGTGGGGATGGGTTACTTCTTCCCGGAAATAGCCACCATATTTGATATCCTGCGCATTGATACCGTCTCACTGCCCATCGCCATCGGCCTCCTCTGGATGATGTACCCGGTATTGACCAAGGTCAAGTACGAGGAGCTGTCCAAGGTAGCCACAGCCTGGAGGATGTTCGGCGTCTCCATCATCCTGAACTGGCTCATCGGTCCGGTCATCATGTTCGGCCTGGCCTGGCTGTTCCTGGGCAGCTACCCGGAGTACCGCGAGGGATTGATTATTACCGGTCTGGCGCGGTGCATCGCCATGGTGCTCATCTGGAACCTGCTCGCCGAGGGCGATAACGAGTACTGCGCCGTCCTCGTCGCCCTCAATTCCATCTTCCAGATGCTCTTTTATTCCGTGCTGGCCTATTTCTATATCACCATCGCCTCCTCCTGGCTCAGCGGCGACGAGGTCACTGTCGTCAGGGTTTCCATGTGGGACATCGCTAAAAGCGTCTTCATATTCCTGGGGATTCCGCTGGTAGCCGGTATCATTACACGCTTTTCCGTTATGCGCTATAAAGGTAAAGTCTGGTTTGAGCAGGTCTTTGCTCCCCGCCTCAGCCCCACCGCCATGGTCGGACTGCTGTTTACCATCTTCGTCATGTTCTCGATGAAGGGTGAATACATCGTGACCCTGCCCATGGACGTGCTGCGCATCGCCGTGCCACTGCTGATCTACTTTGTGTTGATGTTCGGTGTCTCTTACATTCTTTCCTGGGCGCTGAGGTTCGCCTACTCACAAACAGCGACCATTTCCTTCACCGCCGCCAGCAACAACTTTGAACTGGCTATCGCCGTCGCCGTAGGCACGTTCGGTATCAACTCCGGGCAGGCGCTGGCCACGGTGGTCGGCCCACTGATTGAAGTGCCTGCGCTCATCGGACTGGTCTACGTTTCCCTGTGGGCCAGGAAGTTCCTCTTTAACTCCAGAGGAACGGTCAGGGCACCCTAACTCCAACACACTCAACGGATTTGCCTTGCTTTCGCTCCTGCCATTAGCTATACTTTTTAATGGGTGAACAAGAAGTGGGAGGTGGTAACCAATGATTCGAAAATCACTGATTATTCTTTCTGTAGCGCTCCTGTTTATTACTGTGGGCGCAGTGGGCTGTGAAACGCTCTCTCCGCCTTCTTCATCGTCTGGTGCCAGTTCGCTGGTAGGCGGCATATTCAACCAGCAGAACACTGGCATCTGGGTTACCGGCGAGGGAAAGGTGAGCGCTGTCCCGGACGTTGCCGTACTCAGCCTGGGCGTGGAAGTTCAGTCAAGCAGCGTGGCCGAGGCACAGAGCTATGCCGCCACCACCATGACGGCCGTGGTCAACGAGCTGGACAATTTCGGCGTCGCCGAAAAGGACATCAAGACTTCTCAATTCAGTATCGCCCCGGTGCGAAGGTGGTCGGAAAAAGATGGCCGCGAAATCCTTATCGGCTACCGGGTGACCAACACGGTAACCGCCAGGGTGAGGAATATTGACGATACCGGCGCTATCATCGACGCCGCGGCAAGGGCTGGCGGCGACTATATAGTCATCAGAAGCATCAGTTTTACCGTGGATGAGCCTTCGGCATACTATGAAGAGGCCCGGGAACTGGCTATGGCCGATGCCAAAGCCAAAGCCGAGCAGCTGGCGGACCTGGGTGACGTGAAGCTGGGCAAGCCAATTTATATCAATGAGACTGGCGCCTATATGCCCGTGGTGCGTGAGTTCTATGGGGGGACGGCTATGCCCGCACCTGCAGCACCTTCCACTCCCATCAGCGCCGGGGAAACGGAAATCAGGCTGTCCATACAGGTCGTCTACAGCATAGAGTAGGCGTCCAGGCTACAACCAGAATCAGCCGGCTCTTGCTTTTCCAACGGCTGAAATGCTACAATAAAGCTAATCCAGATTTTATGTTAAGAATAGGTCATGTTCACCGGAATAGTAGAAGAGATTGGTAAGGTAATTTCGGCATCGACCACCAGCTTGGCCATCGCCGCAACACAGGTTGTTGACGGAATGAATCCGGGTGACAGCATCGCCGTCAACGGCGCCTGCCTGACCGTTACCGATTTTGACCGCGCTTCGTTCTCCGTCGATGTCATGCCGGAAACATTGCAGCGCACCAACCTGGGGCTGCTCAAAGCCGGGGACAGCGTTAATCTGGAGCGACCGACGGCGCTGGGCGGTAAGATGAGCGGACACCTAGTTCAGGGCCATGTTGACAACACTGGCCGTATTATAGCGCTGGAATGGGAAGGTGAGGCGCTCCTTGTCCAGTTCGAGGCTCCGCCTGAAGTCCTGCGCTACACCGTACCCAAGGGATTTATCGCCGTTGATGGCATCAGCCTGACTATAACCGAGAAGGACAGCAGTTCATTCCGCGTCTCCGTGGTTGAATATACGCGCCAGAATACCACTCTGGGCAGCCGGAAAAAAGGCGATGTGGTGAACCTTGAGGTGGATATCATCGCCAAATACGTGGCGCAGTTCACCCAGCCACAGACCGGCGGACTGACTGCGGAATT
This sequence comes from Dehalococcoidales bacterium, assembly GCA_049643605.1. Classification (GTDB taxonomy): domain Bacteria; phylum Chloroflexota; class Dehalococcoidia; order Dehalococcoidales; family RBG-16-60-22; genus E44-bin89. The sequence goes on along the minus strand of JBARQF010000198.1, from coordinate 5,572 downwards.
TCTGATTGAGCATGGATTCACCATCGGATAACAAATCAGTGGAGTGAAAATGAGCACCGGTTTGGCCACGATTCCAGAAGCAATTGAAGACATCAGAGCCGGCAAGTGCCTTATCATAATCGACGATGAAGGCCGGGAGAACGAGGGCGATCTGGCCATGGCGGCGGAGAAAGTAACCGCCGATGCGATCAACTTCATGGCCAGGCATGGCCGAGGGCTTATCTGCCTGCCCGTCACCGGCAAGCGTCTTGACGAACTGCAAATCCCCATGATGGTGGAGCATAATACATCCAAGTTCGCTACCGCGTTCACCGTGTCCATCGAAGCCAAGCACAAAGTGAGCACCGGCATTTCCGCAGCCGACCGCTCTGAGACGATAAAGGCCGTCCTTGACCCCGCCACGCAGCCCGAGGATATTGTCCGGCCGGGACATATGTTTCCGCTGCGTGCCAGAGAGGGCGGCATCCTGGCAAGGGCAGGACATACTGAAGCCATCGTTGACCTGGCCAGAATGGCCGGCCTCTACCCGGCCGGAGTCATCTGCGAGATTTTGAAAGAAGATGGTTCCATGGCCCGGCTGCCCCAGCTTAAACGAATGGCCACGAGGTTCGGGATTAAAATCGTAGCCCTGACGGACCTCATCGCCTACCGTTTTCGTCACGAAAGGCTGGTGCACCGCGTGGCCGAAGCCAGGCTGCCGACGCCATACGGCAACTTCACTGCCATCGCCTACCGAAGCGATATTGACCCTGATGAACACATCGCCCTGGTAATGGGAGATGTAGCCACCGATGAACCGGTGCTGGTCAGGGTGCACAGCCAGTGTCTCACCGGCGAGGTATTCGGCAGCCTGCGCTGCGACTGTGGAGAACAGGTCCAGATGGCGATGAAAAACATCGCTGACGAGGGGCGAGGTGTCCTCCTCTATATGAGACAGGAAGGACGGGGCATCGGCATTCACAATAAAATCCGCGCCTACGAACTGCAGGACAAAGGACTGGACACGGTAGAAGCCAACCTGTCGCTCGGTTTTGCCCCGGACCTGCGGGACTATGGCGTCGGTGCCCAGATTCTGGCCGAGCTGGGCTTGCATAACATCCGCCTGCTCACCAACAACCCCAAGAAAGTAATCGGGCTGGAAAGCTACGGGCTCAAGGTTACGGAGACCATGCCCATTATCACGAAACCGAACCCGTTCAACAGCCGCTACCTGGAAACGAAACGGGAAAAAATGGGACATACCCTGAAACTTACCGGGATATCTCCCGAAAATGGTGATTAATCCCGGCGAAAAAGGAGAAGACTATGGGCAAAAGATATGAAGGCTCACTGCTGGGTAAAGGGCTCAAGTTCGGCCTCGTCGCTTCCCGCTTCAACGACTTCTTTACTCAGAAACTGCTGGAAGGGGCGCAGGACGCTTTGCTACGTCATGGTGTCAACGAGGCAGACATCGAAATTGCCTGGACACCGGGCTCATTTGAGATACCGCTTGTTGCCCAGAAGATGGCCCAGTCCAAAAAGTATGACGCCCTTATCTGTCTGGCAGCGGTCATCCGCGGCGGCACGCCGCACTGGGAATACATCGCCGCCGAAGCTACCAAAGGAATAGCCCGCGTCAGTCTTGAGACCGGAGTGCCGGTTGTCAACGGCATCATCACCACGGAGACACTCGAGCAGGCCGTGGAACGTGCCGGTTCCAAAGCGGGCAACAAAGGGTTTGACGCTGCGGTCAGCGCCATCGAGATGGTGAACCTGCTTAAGTCTATGGACTAGCGTCACCAGCAGGCCAGCTTTTATTGATTCGCCGGCACTAATCAGCAACCGGCGAAATCAATCAGTCGGTGATTTTGCAGACACTGTCCCCGCTTCGCACCCGTTCCGTCACCTTCACTCCAATGGCATCACCGGCTTTGGCTTCCGTGACGTCCGCATTGTTGATCTGCATCGAGTTCACCGTAAATTCGATGTCAGTGGTGTGTCCCTTGATGTGGACCCGGTCACCCACTTTCAGCGTACCGGTGAGTTCAATGCCGGCGACCACCGGATGAGCGAAGAAATCGCTTACCTTCCCGATTTCCTCCTCAAGCATTTGACTCCCTCCTTACTGAAATCCGTTATTAATAAGCTTTTGGTTTTGAAATTATACTCCCGCGGCCTTTATAAATCAATACAGGATGCGCCGTTTTGACATATTGTCTTCTGATACGTATAATTTAGTTAATCAAACCCATTGGGAGGTCTTGATTTGGCACAGGACAGGAAAGCCACTTCGGTGGCTGAGGATAGAAAAGCCGAAATCGAACGTATTAACGAGCGACTGAATATGCTTGACGACCGCCTGGACAACATCGACTCCATGGTCACTATCGTTGCCGAACGGGTAATGAAACAGCCGTTAACGGTCAATGTCACCTGCTCCAAGTGCGGTCAGTCAATAGAAATCGCTCTTATTGGCCTGGAAAAGCCGAGGAAATAAGAGCACATTGAACAACCGTTGAGATTCTTTCTTTTGCTCATCAAGCGCCGCTCTTTCTCTTGTAAGCCAGCCTCATAGTATAAGAACCTGAGAGCCATCAGGCAACGAAAGGCGTAGCTCACCGGCATGACAGTACTTATAATCATCGCCCTTTACCTCATAATCATGCTCGCCATTGGCATGGCTAGTAGACGGAAGGCGAAAAGGGCTGATGATTTTTTTGTTGCCGGAAGAAAAAGCTCTTCTCCGCTCATCATTGGCTCGCTGCTGGCTACGATTATCGGTAGCTCAGCCACTCTAGGCATGGCGGGACTGGGTTTCAAACAAGGGCTGACGGGAGCGTGGTGGCTGCTGGTGGGTAGTATCGGACTGGTGTTCCTTGGTCTCTTTTTCGCCCGAAAGGTCAGGAGACTGGCACTCTATACCCTCCCTGAGCTGGTCGAAAAGCAGTATGGCCAGCGGGTGGCCCTGGCGGCTTCCATTCTCATCGTCGTTTCCTGGGTAGGTATCATTGCCGCCCAGATTATCGGTGCCGGAAAGATAATGAGCATCCTGGGAGTTGGCAATCCAAACGTCTGGATGGTGATTTTCACCGTCATCTTCGTTACCTATACCGTGCTGGGCGGCCAGCATGCCATCATCCGCACCGATTTCCTGCAGTCACTGGTAATTTTTGCCGGCATCTTCGTCGGCCTGTTTTTGTTTCTGGACCGGCTGGGAGGCTGGGGAGGACTAATAAGCTCACTGCCAGCCGAGCGATTTTCTTTTCCGCTGAGCCCGCAATTTGACGGCACCGCGCTGGCGACTCTCCTGCTGCTCGTCGGCCTGACCTACGTAGTCGGGCCGGATATGTACTCCCGTATCTTCTGCGCCCGGGATGACAGAGCGGCAAGGACGGCTACTTTATGGACCGCGGTGCTTATCATCCCTCTCGCCTTCGCCGTTGCTATAATCGGTATGGGCGCCGCCGTCATGTTCCCCGACATTACACCTGAGCAGGCATTCCCCACGGTCATCAGCGAATTGTTTTCACCGCTTCTGAGCGGTATTGTCCTGGCCGCATTGCTCTGCGCTGTGATGTCCTCTGCCGATACTACCCTCTTGAGCGCCAGCACCATACTGACCGTAGATATAATCGGACGATTCAAGCCCACGGCAAACCCGGAGGACGTGCTTCCACGTTCCAGGTGGGCAATAGTCCTGCTCGGCATATGCGCGCTCGTCGTCGCCCTGATGCTCAAAGGCATTATCAGCGCCCTTCTTTTCGCCTATACGGTTTACACTGCCGGGGTAATTGTACCGGTAATTTTCGGCTTCTTCAGGAATCGCCTGAAGGTCACGCCTGCCGGAGCAATGGCCGCGCTTATCGGCGGCGGCACCGCCGGCCTGCTCAGCAAACTGCTCGCCATCAAGTATCTGGACCTGGGGGCATTGCTGATTAGCGGCGTGCTTCTTTTCCTGGTCAGTTACATCCACCGCCGAGTCCAGGCAGTTCAGTGATGAGGCTCTTCATCGCGCCCGGGTGAACCACATAAACAAAGCCGCGCCAACCAGGGCGAGCCCGGCGCTGAAATAAAACGCCGCATTGAGATCTATAAGGTCAACAATAGCACCGGTCATAATTGGTCCCACTGCCATGCCAATGCTCATCGCCATGGTTATGGCGGCAATCGCTGAGCCCATGCCGTATTTCCTTCCCTCCTCGACGGTCAAAGCCATGACAGGGGGCGTGGCAATGGCACTGCCGATACTGCCCAGAATACACAGCGCCAGCAGCGGCCCGAAACCCGGTGCCAGCGGCACCAGAAACAAATAAACGAAAATCACAATACTGCCGATGCCCACCAGTACCCGCCGGTTAAAGATGTCGGCCATCCTGCCTCCCACCATCCCGAGCATCGACATTAAAAGCACGTGAACTGCAATCAGTATCCCGATAAGGTTCGCCGGCAGGCCGAGGCGCGTAGCTGCTAAAAGCGGTAAAAAAGTAAAAAAGGAAGACCTGCCCAGGGCAATTGCCAGCCGGAAGCTGAAAAGACCGACCATGGTACTGCTCCGGCGCATGTCCATAAAAGAAAAGGGCAAAGCCGTCGCTGACTTTCTCAAATCGCTCCGGGGCAGCAAAATAATCGCAATAAAAAATGCTATCAGGTTAAATACACCCATGGTGATGAAAGCGAGATTCATACCCCACTGGGTAGCCAGCATTCCGCCCATAAGCGGCCCGAAACCAAAGCCGCTGAAAAAGGCGGCATTGGAGTACCCCATCCATTTCCCCTCCTCACCTTCCGGAGAAAGGTCACCGATATACGCCTGCGCAATAGGCAGTATCATGGCACCGCTTACCCCGTGCACCAGTCGTATCAGAACCAGCTGGTAGACCTCTGTCGCCAGGACGTACGCAAATGAAATCAGCGCATAGGTAAAGAGACCGATAACGAGAAGGAGCTTCCTGCCTTTACGGTCGGAAAGTCGGCCAAAAAACGGCGTGACCAGGGTACGGGAAATGGCAAAGCTGGCGAAGATAAACCCCAGCCATAGTCCGGTTGCCCCCATACCTTCGGCATAGAGCGGCAGGAGCGGAACGACAATGCCGGCGCCCAGCATGGAAGAAAATATGGCCAGAGCTAAAACGGGGAATACTCGTCTTATCATGCAGCCTCAAGTGCATTATAGCGATTTCTCTGAGAGTCAGGCAAATTGCAGGCAGCTTGTTTGCACCCGTCGGGTGGCACTGCTATAATAGGGCTGATGGACAGGTAGGGATGGGTCAAGCCTCTCGTCCCAGGACAGGGTGAGAGGTTTTCCTTATCAACGGACAGGTTTTAATAATGGCATCGAAAGCAAAGCAAGAAAGAGAAGAGCACCTTGAGACCATGCGGCACTCCGCTTCCCACGTGATGGCGGAAGCGGTTCAGTCCATCTTCCCCGACGCCAGGTTCGGCATCGGCCCGGCAATCGAGGACGGCTTCTATTACGACTTTGATTTACCGCGCCCGCTCAGCCCGGATGACCTGCCTGTTATCGAGAGCAAGATGAGAGAAATCATCGCCAGCGACACGCCGTTCGTCCGGAAGGAAGTGACCAGAGAAGAAG
>JBARQF010000197.1:0-7469 GCA_049643605.1 Dehalococcoidales bacterium | reverse complement strand
CTGGTCGACCGCTCCGGGCAGGCTCCAGACTTTGGCTTTCCCCTCTTCAGCTGTCACCGCGCCGCCACCGTTACCTATCGACCGGAAGAGTGTCCGCTGTGCGCCGCCGGGGTTCCGCTGGTAAAGCCCGGCAGCAGCCAGTCGCCGGCCTGACGTCGGAAAAATTCGGGGAGGTGCACCATGGATGTCGTTGCCCTCATCATTGTCATCATAACCGTCGCCGCAATTCTGGGTATTCTGCTTGTGTATTACACGACCCGGTATAGATATGAAAACAAATTCCGGCACTGGCAGGAGGAGACGTGGCAGATGGTGGAAGAGGAGAGGGGAAAAGCGGTCCGCGATGCCGTGACGCAGAGTCGGGCGGTGCTGGGAGGCAAGTTCACCGAACAGATGGCACCCTACCTTCCCGAGTTCAAATACGACCCCACCGAAGCCCGCTTCATCGGCAGCCCCATCGACCTCATTGTTTTCCCGGGTCTTTCCAGAGGCGAGCCGGAGGAAATCGTCATCATGGAGATAAAGACAAGTCGCAGCGCCCAGCTTACCCCTCAACAGCGGAAAATCCGCCAGCTCATTGAGGAAGGCATGGTGCGCTGGGAGCTGATACAGAAGCCGGCAGAGGCAGAAACTTAATAATTTTACTATCCCCGTCCGAACTCCCGTCGCAACTGACTGCTGCTGAGGTGAATCAACGTGGGCCGTCCGTGAGGACAGGTGTGGGGCATGACGGTTTTCTCCAGCTGGCGCACCAGCGCCCGCATCTCTTCGTCGCTCAACGATTGCCCCGCCCGCACCGCGCCGCTGTGACAGGCAACGGAAATCGCAACCTTCTCCGTCCAGTCGTCCATCCCCTCGCCCGAGTCCAGCAGCTCCCGCAACACCCCGGTCCAGTCGCCACCGCTCAGCGCCTGTGGCACCGACCGGGCCAGATAGGTGCGGTCACCAAACGGCTCCAGTGAGAAGCCGAAATCGACCAGTTCCTGTTGGTGCGCCTTAAGAATCGTTTCCTGCAGCAGTGTAACTTCAAAGGGTACCGGCTCGAGCAGGCCCTGCACCTCGATTTCACCCTTGGAACGCTGCTCCCTGACCTGCTCGAAAACAATGCGCTCGTGCGCCGCATGCTGGTCGATAAGGTACAGGCCATCGGGCCCCTCGGCCACAATATAGCTGCTCATCAGCTGACCGAGCACCCGCAGCACGGGCAGGGCGACCGTCAGCGGCTGGGCGACTTCAAACGCCTGGCCGATTACACCCCGGTTGACCGCGGCGCCTGACCAGTCGATTTCCACCTGCCGCGAAGGGTTACTGTAGCCGACAGCCACTTCTTCAATTCGCGGCACCGGCGTTTGCGCAATCAATGTCTGCCGCACCGCCTTCTGAACGGCGGTGAACACCTGGCGCTCGTACTGGAACTTCACCTCGCTCTTGGTGGGGTGAATATTAACATCGACCTCTGACGGCGGCAGTGAAATGGCGAGAACCGCCACCGGGTGCTTTCCCTGCGGCAACAGCCCGTGATACGCCTCCTGCACCGCCCAGGCGAGGAGTCGACTGCTCACCCAGCGTCGATTTATGAAAAAACTGAGATAGTTGCGACCGGAGCGACTTACCGACGGTGAGCCTATCATCCCGGTCACTTTGACCTGGGCCTCACCGCTTTCCGGCACTTCCAGCATATGCCGGGCGATTTCTGTGCCGTAAACCTCGATGATGCCGTCGATTGACCGACCCTTCCCCGCCGTGCCCAGTGTCTTTCTTCCCTCGAGGAACAGGGTGAAGCTGACCTCGGGATAGGCGAGCGCATACTGGCTGACCACATTGGCAATGTGACCGTTCTCGGTGGACACCGACTTGAGGAACTTCAATCGCGCCGGCACGCTGCGGAAAAGTTCGCGCACGGTTATCGTTGTTCCCTGAGGTCGCGCCTGGCTCTTCCGCACCGATACCTTCCCCTCCTGGACACTGATATAGGTGCCGGTCGCCTCACCCGCGGCGCTGGTCAGGATGTCCACCTGGGCCACCGCGGCAATGCTGGGCAGGGCTTCCCCGCGAAAACCGAGGGTGGCAATCGATTGCAAATCTTGCAGGTCGCCTATTTTACTGGTTGCGTAGCGCTCAAACGCCAGCTCCACCTCGTCCGACGCTATGCCGGCGCCGTTGTCCAAGATACGGATGAGGCTGGTGCCGCCACCCCGCACCTCGACCGCAATCTGGCCTGCCCCGGCGTCCAGCGCGTTCTCCACCAGCTCCTTCACCACCGAGGCCGGCCGCTCCACCACCTCGCCGGCGGCAATCTGGGCAACGAGCTTTTTATCTAATACTCTGATAGGCATGTTATCATTATTCTACACGGTATCGTGTATTTTGTCAATATATTCTAATTATATTTATTCCGTTTTCTCCAGGTTGGCGAAGCTGAGCAGCAGCTTTTTCACCCCTGCCCCCTCAAAGGCCACCACCACCTCAACATCATCCTTAACCAGCTTGTAGCCCACCACCGTCCCCTCGCCGAACTGCGCATGCTGGACACGGTCGCCGAGGCTCAGTTCGGGGAGGTCGGGTCGCGGCTCCACCATCCGGTTCCAGGAATACATAGCCGTAGCCAGTTCGCTGTCCTCGCCCCGCCATCGCCCGCCACCGGCTATCAGGTGCGACGGAATATCCTGCAGGAAGCGCGACGGCTGATTGATGGCGCTGCTGCCCATGAGGCTGCGACGGAAGGCCCGAACCAGATAGACCTGTTTTCTGGCGCGCGTGATGCCGACGTAGCAGAGTCGCCTTTCCTCTTCCATCTGTCCGGCGTCGTCGAACGACCTTATATGGGGCAGGATGCCGTCCTCCATGCCAACGATGAACACCACCGGAAATTCCAGCCCCTTCGCCTGGTGCAGGGTTATCAGGGTGGTGGCATCGACCTGCTCGTTGTAGCTGTCGATATCGGACACCAGCGTCACCCCCTCCAAAAAGGCGGCTAGGCCCTCGGTCGAAGGCATATCGCGGTACTCCCTAGCCACGGCGCACAGCTCCAGGATATTCTCCCAGCGCTCCTCACCATCGGTCATATTCTGAATGTATTCCCGGTAGCCCGAACGCTCCACGACATAGTCGAACAGTTCGACCAGGTTCATTTCCCGGTTTCGAGTGATGAAGTCTTCCATAATGGCGACAAAGCTGGTCAGCACCCGCTGGGTACGGGCATTGAAAGCGGGTCGGTGCTCCCCGGAATCTTCTTTCTGCCCGGCAAGCCGCTGTAGCGCCTGGTACTCGGCGATGCCCCGTGCCCGCGCCCACTGTGACAGCTCGGCGACCGTCCGCTGCCCGATGCCGCGCTGGGGCACATTGATGATACGCAGCAGGCTGACGCTGTCGCTCGGGTTCTGAATGAGCCTCAGGTAGGCGACGATATCCTTGATTTCCCGTCGCTCATAGAAGCGCGTGCCCGCCACCAGCCGGTAGGGCACGCCGTAGCGGAGAAACGCCTCCTCAAGGACGCGCGACTGGGCATTGGTGCGATACATCACGGCGCAGTCGCCCCGAGTGAACTCTCCCCGACCGACCAGCTCCTCGATTTCGCTGACGACGAACTGCGCCTCCTCCTGTTCGGTATAGGTCTCCACAATTTTGGGCAGCACCCCCGCCTCGTTTTCCGTCCACAGCCCCTTGGGCTTGCGCTGCTGGTTGGTCGAGATGACGTGGCTGGCCGTCTCCAGAATCACCTGAGTGGAGCGGTAGTTCTGCTCCAGCAGGATTATCTTCGCTTCGGGATAGTCTTTTTCAAAGTTAAGTATGTTTCTCAGGTCGGCAAAGCGCCAGGAGTAAATCGACTGGTCCGGGTCGCCCACGACACACAGGTTGCGGTACTTGCCGGCCAGCTGCTTCACAAGCTCGTACTGGACAAGGTTGGTGTCCTGAAACTCGTCCACCTGAATGTGCAGGTACCGCGATTGATAGCGTGAGAGCACCGGCGCATCCTGCTTGAAGAGCTGCACCACCTTGAGCAGAAGGTCGTCAAAGTCGAGCGCGTTGCTCTCGGTGAGGAACTGCTGATAGCGCTCATAGACGCGCTGGACAATTTCCTCGAAGTAGCTGTGGCTATGCTTTAAATATTCCTCCGGCGTCCACATTCGACTTTTCGCCGCTGAAATCGCCGAGTTAATCGCCCGGGGGTTATGCTGCTTGGGGTCGAGGTCAAGCGCCTGAAGGCTGCGCTTGACCAGGCTCATCTGGTCCTCGTCGTCGTAGATGACGAATCCAGAATTGACGCCAACGGTTTTGCCGTCACGGTGCAGGATTCGGGCACAGATGGCGTGGAAGGTACCGATGGTCAGCTCGTCAACGGAGCTACGGGCCAGCTTCCGCAGACGCGCCTCCATCTCCCGGGCCGCCTTGTTGGTGAAGGTAACCGCCATGATGCGGCGCGGGCTGACGCCACAGACCTTGATGAGATAGGCGATGCGGTGGGTGATAACCCTTGTCTTGCCGCTCCCGGGTCCGGCCAGAATCAGCACCGGACCACTTATAGTTTCAACGGCTTCTCGCTGCGCGGGGTTAAGTTCGGACAGAATGTCCATCACTTAATTATAACATTTCACCCCGGCGCTTTTATACGCTCTGGCACCACAGACAGCTTCACAGGTCGTTTAAAAAAACGGGCAGCACCACAAGAAACCGGTATTGCCAGCGATGTAATAAAGTTGTAGAATATATGCGGAAATGCGCATTTAGTGATATACGAGTGTGTGCCATGAGAGATTTCGTTCAGTTAATGAAGGCCCTCTCTGATGAGACCCGACTCAGAATCTTCAACCTGCTTCTGGAACGGGAGTGCTGCGTCTGTGAAGTGATGCAGGCGCTGGATATTTCCCAGACCAGGGCCTCACGTAACCTCGGCATTTTGCAGAATGCCGGTTTGCTGAAAACCAGACGCAATGGCCTGTGGGTGCTTTACTCGATAGACCGGCAGACGGCAAATCGCCACGCCAGGCATCTGGCCCGACTGCTGCAAGACCACCCCATCGAAAATGAAACGCTGAACGGGGACAGGCGAAGGCTGAAACAGGCCAGGCGCATCGGGCCGGGCTGCGTAACTAAGAATATCAAATGATTTTTTAATTTAAGAGAAAGGCTTCATGATTGCTGATTTACTGCTCGCTGGGCTTATTGCCTTAAAAGAATATATTGCGCTGCATGTCCTTACCTGTCTTATCCCGGCATTTCTGCTCGCCGGGGCCATTGTCACTTTCATTTCCCGCGAGACAATCATCGCCTACCTGGGGGCAGCCGCGCGCAAACTGTCTTCCTTCAGCATTGCCGCCGGGGGCAGTTTCTTTGTCTCCGTCTGCTCCTGTACGGTCATTCCGGTCGCAAATGGGATTTACCGTGGCGGCGCCGGCATCGGGGCTGCTTTTATCCTGCTCTGGGTCGCGCCCGCGGCCAATATTCTGGCACTGGTCTACACCGGCTCAATTATCGGTGCGGACATGGTTCTGGCTCGACTGGCCGGTGCTCTCATCATGTCGTTTGCTGTTGGCTTCATCATGAGTACCGCCTTCTATCGCGAGGAGAGGAACCGCATCTCCAACATTGCCATGGAGCGAAAGCACCTGGTCACCAAAAAAGGCCTGATACTGCTTTTGCTGCTGGTAGTATGGCTGCTGGCGCCCAACTACGCCGTCGCTCAGGGCCCGTACTGGCAAAAAGTAGCCGTCTGGGCATTCGGGCTGGTGCTTATTACGGTATACGCCTGGAAAGCGCTTGACCGTCAGCAGGTCAGAGCCTGGCTCAAGGAATCATGGTGGTTTGTCCGCATCATCTTTCCTTTCCTCCTTCTGGGCGTGTTCGTTGTCGGTATTATTGGCGCCGTTATCCCGAAAGAGTGGATTGAAACCTGGCTCGGCGGTGCCGGGCTGCGCCAGTCCTTCTTCGCCACGATGATTGGCGCCATAACCTACTTTGCCACCATGACCGAGGCCCCGTTCGTCGATACCCTGATGAACCTGGGCATGGGTAAGGGGCCAGCCCTGGCCTTACTTCTTACCGGACCGGGAATCAGCCTGCCTAACTGGCTGGCCGTCGGCAGGGTATTTGGCGTGAAAAAAGCCCTTGTCTACGTACCAACGATTATCGTACTAGGCACGCTGGTTGGGTGGGTGGCCGGCTTCATCCTTAATTAAATGGTTGACTATATTAATAAAGTAAGTGGAGGTAAGTTAAAAATGATTATCGAAGTCTTCGGCAAAGGTTGCCACAGATGCCACGCTACCAGAGATAACGCCGTCAAGGCTTTACAGGAGTTGAATCTCAGGGAAGGTGAAGATGCAGCTGTAAATCACATCACGGACCTCACCCTGTTTGCGGAACGGGCTGTGATACTGACACCAACGGTTATCATTGATGGCGTGAAAATGTCAGAGGGCAGGGTCCCAGAAACCGCGGAAATCAAGCAATGGATTGAGGAAAGAAAATAGGCGGGGAAAAATATATCAGTAAAGGGAAGTAAAGGGAACTATATGTCCTTACCAGCTAAAGTGAAGATATGGACTTCGGTTTTGCTTACTATCCTAGTGGCTGGCATGCCGTGCGCTTGCAGAAGTCCTGCCCCTGAATCACCCCCGACTCCGGACATGTCTTCCGTTACGGCCGACAGGGTCGAGGTTGTCTACTTTCATAGAGCGCAGCGCTGCTATTCCTGCCTCTATGCAGAAACTGGCAGCCGCTCTACAGTAGAAATTTACTTTCGGGATGAGCTGGCTAGCAACAAGATAATCTTTAAGGTAGTCAATGTAGAAGATAAGAGAAACGCTCTTATTGTCAAGAAATACGGCGCTTTTACCTCATCACTGTTTATCAACACGATAACAAGGGGTGCTGAGCATATTGAAGAGGTAAAAGAAATCTGGTTCGTCTTGGGCAAGGACAAGGCATTTGCTGAGGTAGTGAGGAACAAAATCGAGGAAAGCCTCAAAGGAATAAGGTAATGGATTCAGGTAGCCTAGTATCCCAGTTCTTTGAGAACTTTAATATTCCCGTACTCTCGGCATTGTTTCTGGGATTACTAACTGCCATTAGCCCCTGCCCTATGGCAACTAATATTACCGCTATAGCCTATGTTAACCGAAGAGTGACAGACCGCCGCTACGCTATAATCACTGGAATATTCTATACACTGGGACGTATGCTTTCCTATTCCATCCTTGGCATCCTGTTAGTTATTGCCGGGATTGAAATACCCGGAGTCGCTTCATCTCTTCAGGACTTTGGTGAGCAAATCCTGGGGCCGCTTCTAATTGCGATAGGACTGATAATGTTAAACATTGACAGGCTTTCTTTTGGTAAGGGGGGAGAAAAGCTAGCTTCAATAGGTAAAAAAGTTGCTGACTGGGGCATTATTGGTGGGTTCCTGCTGGGCGTACTTTTCGCTTTAGCCTTTTGCCCTTATAGCGCCGTTCTATTCTTTGGAGTATTAA
>JBARQF010000196.1:0-3694 GCA_049643605.1 Dehalococcoidales bacterium | reverse complement strand
TCACCCTGAATGGCAACGGCCTCACCACCATTCTCCTTAATCACGGCGACTGTTGCCTCAGCGGCCTCCCGGGATTTATCGGCGGCCACGACGCTCGCTCCTTCTTTTGCCAGAAGTATAGCTGCTGCTCGTCCGTTGCCAAGTTTACCGCCCGGCGGGCCCATCATTCCAGCACCGGCAACTAGCGCTACCCTTCCTTGCACTCGCATCTTTATCTCCTTTGCTGAACTACATTCCCAGCCAACCATCATCTCATACTGCACTAGTTATGGGTCTGCACAAAGCAGCGTAAGCCATTTTTCTGGAATTATTGAATTACCTGCTAATCGCCTCTAGACGGAGTGACTCAGAAAGGAGGTATAGCCACCGTCCACCACTATAACCTGGCCGGTTATGAAGGCTGACTCGTCAGAGGCAAGGAACACGGCGGTGTTGGCAATGTCTTCCGGCTTGCCAATGGCACCCATTATAGAGGTTCGTTTCTGTTTCTCGACAAGTTCCTGAACTTCTTTTTCGGTTCTGCCTTTATGAGTGAATTCGGTAAGGATTACTCCGGGGGCAATGCAATTTACGTTTATCCCGTATTTACCCAATTCCAGAGCTACTGCTTTGGTAAAGGTGATGATGGCTCCTTTGGACACGGAATAGCCAGCGATGCGGGGGATATTGACTCCCAGGCCCATCATGGAAGCTATGTTGATAATCTTGCCATACTTTCTGTCGGCCATGTATTTAGCCACTGCCTGGGTGCACTTAAACGTCCCATCCAGGTTGGTACGTATCTGGATGCTCCAGTCTTCTTGGGAGGTCTCAAGAAATTCCGCCCTGCGTATTGTACCGGCATTATTCATTAAGATATCGATCTTGCCAAATTCACCTATCGCTGTCTCAATCATTTTGTCAATGGCGTCACCATCGGCCACGTCAGCCTTTATGGCGATGGCCTTTCTACCCATTTGCTTGATTTGGTTAACCGTCTCTTCTGCCCTCTCAGACTGGCTGCGGTAATTTACTATCAAATCTGCGCCCTCTCTGGCAAAGGCAAGCGCCGCAGCCTGGCCAATGCCACGAGAAGAACCGGTAACTAACGCCACTCGATTATTAAGCTTCATAACGAACTTTACCCTCCTTTTAATGGGGCAGAGGGGGTTATCAACACCCCCTCCTTGTCCTTATTAGTATTCGATGTACCTGCCCCGGCAATCCTACTTGTCAGGATAAGTGGCCAACTCGCTTATCTTTCCTATATCGTCCACCTTTTCCAGATTTAATACCAGATCGGCTATCTCATCCGCTCGGCTCTTGGAAACCACCCGCAACGCGCAGTCCATGTATTTCTCCAGAACCTCATTGACATCGAGAATCATGGAAACATCGGCGCTGGTACATACCTTCGAGAACTCCCTGCCATCCTTCAATCGGATTTTTACCGGGTTGTCATGTCCGGATATGCCAGGCAGCATCCATTCCGGATGCACAATCAACTTCACCTTATCCCGCAAAGTCTTTACCTTGGGGTCGTGAACTCTTGCCTCAGCATAGCTGTCCAGGAATACCTTCTTGTCCTTGTCCAGCAGCAGGACGGCAAGGCTGTGCGGCAGGCTGAATCTGGCCTGGTCCTCGTTTTCCGGACTTTGGAAGCGTACCGGTATCATGAAGCCGGGCTGGACATCTACCTCGATGCTTTCCACATCATCAGCCGAGATATTGTTCTCAGTAATCAGTTCCTGGAAGCCAAACATGACCTGCTGCTGCATGAAGCAGCAGGGGTACCTCTTAATACCAATGTTTACCGAGTGGAATCCTCCCACTCCCAGCTTGAGGTCGGGGTCAGTCACTCCGGCTATAGCATCCAGATACCCCATCGGCATCTCGATGATGTTCGGCAGCCCGGTAAGACCGTGCTTGGCCAGCATGGCCGAGCTTATGCCGTCTTTGGAGGACTTTCCGGCCTCGTAGAGGTGTATCCCGGCGCCGGTCTGTTTCACCAGGCCGGAGGCGTGAGACGCGGAGATACTAACCGCGTTTATGGTCTTTTCCAGATCAAGTTTCAGCATCTTAGCCGCGCTGGCAGCCACCCCTATGGTGGAGTGGAGACCAGGGCCACAGAATCCCCGTGTTATCGCCTCGAGAGAGGCCAGTCCCAGCTTGGCGGCGACGTCAAAGGCAATGACAAACCCTTCCATGGCTTGCTTTCCGGAAATGTGCAGCTTTTCTCCAAGAGCAAAAATACCGGGGAAAATACCTACCTGGTAAGTTCCGTCCGGATAAGTATCATCCTCAAGCTCTGTAGTGTGGGAAGAGCAGCCGTTAGCTGCGGCAGCCCATTCCGCCGAGGTGCGGAAGCCAGCACCCCAGACTCCGGCCTCCTCCGGAGCTCTTTGCTCCTTGATGTAGTTTATGGCGGCTATACCCTGGGCCATGAAAGCGCCCGGCAGGGTCATGCCAACGCTGTCGAGCAGAATCTCTTTGATGCGTTGTCGTAATTTCTCATCAAAGTCATCATAGCTGGTCTTAAGGGCAAATTCGGCGATGTCTCTGGTGGTACCTTTACTTGTCATCGAAACCTCCTTTAAAATGATTGCGCTACTTTATACCTGCTCTAGGATATCCTCTATCTGGGCATCAGTCAAAGGCTCATACTTGTCTCTGGCCAGAAGTTCATATAAATACTTTTTCGTCCAGACATCATATCTGATGTCCCCATCCTCCGGCAGGTATCCGGAGAATACAAATGTGGCTGGCCTGATTACCACATCCGGATTATAGTACCAGCCAAAGTCCCATACTTCCTCCGGGTATGCCGTCAGGAATACTATTTTCCCCGTGTACTCGTCATTCACCGCAATGTACACGCACGGGATGACATGATCCATCTTCCAGCCCATTTTCGTCAGTTCATCAATGGCCAGCGTCTTCAAAATCCAGGGGTCAAAGTTTATCTCCAGGTTGGCGTGAACATGAGTGTAGAGGCCTGATTCAATCAGTCGGACGGTTTTTTTCCAGTGTGCTGACTCAAAATATCTCTTTATCTCCCGCTCTTCCTTGGGGCCAACACATTTGAAATCAAATTTTTTGTAATAATTGTCCATGTATTTTTTGCCCCAGCCGATGAGGTTCTTACCGCTTTCACCTTTGTCCGGGGTTGCCGCTTCCATAACTACATTGGGATTATATCTCCAGTACATATCAACGGCTGGAATATACAGATCCCTTGTCGGGTCATGAGGGTGAACGCTATGCAGCCCGGCCACGCCTGGTTTCGGTGATGTCAGGTCGATTTTTCGGTCCAGTGTCATTCCCTTCTTGGCAAAATATCGCTCCATCAGGCGTATCAGGGATTCCGCCTCAATCTTGCTCTCCCAGTACATGTGGATGTGGTAAATCTCCTCCTCCTGCTGCGTAAGCGTGTGCATCAGCTCTTGCCATTGGTCTGATTTGAAGTACTTTACAATTCCTTGCGTAGTTTCCTCGCTGCTCATGAATTACTCCTCTATATATATTATTAGGTGTTCGATTGGCGACCGCGTAAATGTTACCCTTTTATATAAAAGCCTGTCAACGACTTATATCTGATGAGAAAGATAATGCTTCTTTCCCAGCCACAGCATTTCAGTGGCGCATTCGTCTAGCGGCCTGGGATACCTCCCTCTCAAGGAGGAGATCACCGGTTCGAATCCGGTATGCGCTACTT
>JBARQF010000195.1:0-3883 GCA_049643605.1 Dehalococcoidales bacterium | reverse complement strand
CTGTATCTACTGCATGCCCGCCGAGGGCATCAGCCTGCTCCCACACGAAGATGTCCTGAGCTATGAGGAGATATACCAGATTGCGGTGACCGCGGCCGAGCTGGGTATCAAAAAGGTGAGGATTACCGGCGGCGAACCGCTGGTACGCATCGGTCTTTCCCGCCTGATACGGATGCTGGCACAGATAGAAGCCATAGACGACATCGCCCTTACCACGAACGGTACTCTGCTGGCTCAATACGCCGACGAGCTGAAGGCAGCGGGACTGCGCCGGGTGAATATCAGCCTGGATACGCTCAAATCGGACAAATTCAAACTCATCACCCGCGGCGGCGACTTTTCTCACGTGCTGGAAGGCATAGACGCCGCCGGTGCCGCCGGGCTCAACCCGATAAAAATCAACGTGGTGGTTATGGCCGGGAGCAACGATGATGAATTGCTCGACTTTGCCCAGAAGACGATAGAAGAAGGCTGGCACGTTCGCTTCATCGAGCAAATGCCCTTCAACCGGGAATTGGCCGACTCGTCTTTCGTTCCGGTCAAAGAGATGCAGGAACGTCTGGCGGCGCTTGGTGAACTCGAACCCTGCACGGTCAAAGGCAACGGGCCCGCAAAATACTACCGCCTGCCCCAGGCGAAAGGTACCATCGGCTTCATCACCCCGGTCAGCCAGCATTTCTGCTTTCGCTGCAACCGCCTCCGCCTCACCGCCGATGGCAAGCTCCGACCCTGCCTGCTGAGCGAACGGGAAGTTGACCTGCGCCAGCCACTGCGACAGGGAATATCGGCCGAAGAACTGAAAAAACTGATAAAAAGGGCGGTGGACAGCAAGCCACGGCAGCATAAACTTGCCCAGGGCTGCGTGCCGCAGGATCGCCCGTTCTCCCAAGTGGGAGGGTAATTATGAAAAAACTGACACACATGGACGAATCGGGTCGCCCCAAGATGGTTGATATCACCGAAAAGCCGGATACCCACCGGCAGGCAGTCGCCAGGGGCCTGGTCAGGATGCAGCCGGCCACTCTGGAACTGATAAATAAAGGCCAGGTGGCAAAAGGAGACGTGCTTTCCGTAGCCCAGCTCGCCGGTATCACGGCCGCCAAGCAGACGCCAAACCTGATACCGCTCTGCCACCCCATCCTTATCAGCGACGTCAGGATTGAATTCGACATTGACGACAAAGAAAGCACGGTGGAAATCACCGCTACCGTTGAGAGTACCGGAAAGACCGGGGTCGAAATGGAAGCCCTGACCGCCACCGCCGTTGCCGCCCTCACCATCTACGATATGTGTAAAGCAGTTGACCGGGGTATGAAGATAGAAAATATTCGCCTCACTAGAAAAAGCGGCGGCAAAAGCGGCACCATAACCCTTGAATAGAACCGATAATTGTTATATACTATTGCACCACAGCATTGATTGGGGGTAATAACCATGAAATTATCATGTCTTCAGGAGAACCTGAATCACGGACTTAATGTGGTAGGCAGGGCAGTTGCTGCCCGAACCACTCTGCCCATTACCAATAACATCCTCATCACCACCGACCAGTCCCGACTAAAGCTTGCCGCCACCAACCTGGAAATGGCCATCACCTGCTGGATTGGCGCCAAGATAGAAGAAGAGGGCGCCATCACCGTTCCCGCCCGGCTGCTCACCGAGTTTATCAGTTCTTTGCCCAACGATAAGATAGACATCAGCCTTTCGCCGCGCACCAAGACACTGGAACTGAAATGTGCCCGCTTCGAGGCACGAATAAGCGGCGTGGATGCCAAGGATTTCCCGCCCATACCCAAGGTTGAAGAGGGAATCACCACCAAGGTGGAGGTAAATGTCTTGCAGCAGGGCATCAATCAGGTTGCCTTTGCCGCTGCCATCGAGGAGTCACGCCCGGTACTCACCGGCGTTGATGCCCAGTTCAAGGATGATTTACTGACCCTGGCGGCGGCCGATGGTTTCAGGCTGGCCGTCTTCCGTTTACCGCTCGCCACGCCCGTAGAAGAGCCAACCGAAGTCATTATCCCTGCCCGCACCCTCGCCGAACTGAACCGCCTGACGGCCGACCAGGAAGAAGCGGTGGAAATAACGGTGAACCCCAATAAGAGCCAGGCGCTGTTCCGCTTGAAAGACATTGAACTGGTCTCACAGCTCGTCCAGGGAACATTCCCCAATTACACACAGCTCATCCCTCAGAGCTTCAATACGCGCATGATAGTCAGCGTTGACGAATTTTTGAGAGCCACGAAGACAGCGTCCATCTTTGCCCGCGACGGCAGCGGCATTGTCCGCCTTGTAATAACCCCGGGTTCAGCTAAAACTCCGGGCAAGCTGACCGTTTCCGCGCGCTCCGAAGAGATAGGTGATGACGTTGGGGAGATTGATGCCACAGTTGAAGGCGAGGAGTCCAAGGTCGCTTTTAACGGCAAATACCTCACCGAGGTCCTCGGCGTCCTCCATGAGACCCAGGTGGCGCTGGAAACGACCAACTCCTCAAGCCCCGGCGTCCTCCGCCCGGTGGGCGTGGACAACTATCTCCACGTCGTCATGCCAATGTTCGTCCAGTGGTGATTATGTAAAAATATTTAAGCAAAAAATAAGGAATTCTTAATACTCACCTTTTGCTTATATCCTAATGTGTTTCATGTCCGAAAATCTTTTTCTATTTTCCCATCTCTAATCTCGATAATTCTATCCGTCTTTGCGGCAACCCTACGATCATGTGTAACAACTATGAAAGTAGTCCCAAACCTTTGATTTATTTCCCTGAAGCTACCGCATATCTTATCTGTTGTTTCTGAATCTAGGTTACCCGTTGGTTCATCCGCTATGAGGATCTTGGGATTATTTATAAGAGCTCTGGCTATTGCCGTTCTTTGTTGCTGACCTCCCGACATCTTTGTGACTGGGCTATTCTTCCATCTGGTGATGCCTAACATCTCGAAAAGTTCATTTGCTTTTTCAATTATCTCCTTGGAAGTCCTGCTATTATTTATCAGATACGGAATGAGAACATTCTCTATTGCAGTGAATTCTGAGAGAAGGTAATGAAATTGAAAAACAAATCCAATCGTCCCGTTTCTCAACTCAGCAAGTCTGTTTTTACCCATATCGATTGTCCTGATACCATCAATGATGACTTCCCCTCTTGTGGGTACGTCTAAAGTGCCCATAATATTCAGAAGGGTAGATTTGCCGCTTCCCGATTCACCTACTATCGAATTGCATGAGCCACTATCGAAGCTAAGGCTGATATCAAATAGCACCTGGGTATCCACAGCACCAGTGTATATCATATCTACATTCTTGAGTTCAAGAATAGTACCCATCTATCCCTCTCTTATAACTTCTACAGGGCTGAGTTTCAATGATTTTCTTGCCGGTAAGATTCCGGCAATAGTTGAGGCTGTTACCCCGATCAACCATGATCTAATAATAAAATCATATTCTATATACAAATCTACTGTTGCCACTCCACTCGAGCTAGTTGTAGACGCATTAAAACCATAAAGAAGGCCAAGCCCCAAAATAACACCTAATGTCGCTCCTATTAAACCTATCAAAAATCCCTCATATATAAATATCAAGCTTGCTGCTAAGTCCTTTATGCCCATAGCTTTTAATATCCCGATTTCCTTGGATTTCTGCAAAACGGTAATAGCCAACACACTTGAGATAGCTATCACCACCGAAGCTATGATAACCACCTGTATGATTATACTTGAGATTCTCTGACCTTCCAGTCCACTAAATAGTTCTTCGTTTTGTTCTTTCCAGTTCTGAACCTCGATATCCTTATTTTCCAGAATTTGCTCCACTTCATGCGCTGTTGCATCAGCCGCAAAGACATCATTTACAGTCGCGTCTATAGACGTTATTCTATTAA
>JBARQF010000194.1:0-5946 GCA_049643605.1 Dehalococcoidales bacterium | reverse complement strand
TACCATACTTGCTGAGGTAGTGTATGGTATGTTCCAGAAACGGATGATTGAGCACCGGCAGCATGGGCTTGGGGATACCATTGGTGAGCGGTCGCAGCCTTGTGCCTTCACCGCCAACCAGGATAACCGCTTTTTGCAATGGTTTTTGCAATTCAGCTAAATCCAGGACAAACTTTCTTTTTAGATTACTACGAGATAGAACGTCCGTCAAGGTTGCGAAAAACTGCGGCGGGCAATGCGGCAGGGCGTTTGCCTTGACAGTTATCGAACGAGCGACTTAAAATAACCCTAGCGCTGTTTGATATTTCACCATTTGTCGCTTGGAAAAGGGGGAGCATAAATGACACAAGATAGCCCAACCAAAATCAAGGTTAATGAAATCCAGCAGGTTTGCATCGTGGTCAAAAACCTGCAAAAGACAATAGAAGCTTTCTGGAATATCCTGGGCATTGGGCCGTGGGCGATATTTGATTTCGGCTCCGAGAGAGTCCCTAACTTTGAATACTACGGCAAGCCGGCCAAGGTCAGATACCGCGGCGCTATAGCCCAGTGCGGTCCGATTGAACTGGAACTGTTCGAAACCATCGATGGACCTTCCGTTTATCAGGACTGGATAAACGTGCATGGCGAAGGGTTGCATCATCTAAAGTTTGTGCCGGATGATGTGGTGAAAACGGAGAAACTGCTGAACGATATGGGGTTCCCGACGATAGCTGGCGGTGGCTCGGGAGACTACCGATTTGCCTATTTCGATATCAAGCCACTGCGCTGCTTCTGGGAGATAAGCACCCGCAGCCGTCGCGACGGCCCGCCGTCCGGGTCAACCTTCTATCCGGAAGACCCGAAAGCGGAAAGCCCGGCCAAAATCAAGGTCAGCGGAATAAAGCAGGTTGGCATAGTAGTCAATGACGCAATAAGAACGGCGGAAAATTACCTGCAGATTCTTGGCATCGGTCCCTGGGAGGTTCGCCCCTGGGGTAATGATGTACTGTGGGACCGAACCTATATGGGCAGGCCAGGGTGGGGCCGTGAGAGACTGGCCCACGCTTATCTGGAAGATCTGGAATTAGAACTGGTCCAGTGCGAGGAAGGTGAATCGGTATATCAGGACTGGATAGACATACATGGCGAAGGTATCCATCATCTTAAGTTCCTCTGTGACGACATCGATGAGGTTACCAGATTACTGGGTGAACAGGGATTCCCCAGCATCCAGAGCGGACATTTTGGAGACCCAAAGGAAAAAGCCGGCGGCTTTAACTATATTGACATCCCACCGCTGCACTGCATATGGGAGCCGGTGCATAAACCCAAGAGCTTGCCCATAGAACCGATAGCTCGTGTTCCGGCAAAATAGCAGAATAAACCGTTATCTTTTGAGCAGAGGAATTGTTATTCTATTTTAGTCGGGTAATGATTGCCCTGTGGGCTCGTAGCTCAGCGGCAGAGCAAGCGGCTCATAACCGCTCGGTCGCAGGTTCGAATCCTGCCGAGCCCACCAGAAATACCTTAAGATTCACGGGACCGTTTTCAGCATAAATCTCCCCAAACGGAGCTTTTGCAGATATAATACGGAAAGGAAAGGTTTCCTAATATGGAACAAAAACAGTGTCAGATTTTGATTGTGGGGGCTGGCATTACCGGTCTGACTATTGCCCGCGAGCTAATCAGGCGGGGAGTAGGGGATATCATGATTCTGGAAAAGGAAAAAGTTCTTGGCCAGCACGCCAGCGGACGGAACAGTGGTGTCCTTCACGCCGGAATGTACTATACACCCGACACGATGAAGGCGAAGTACTGCGTGGATGGCAACCGCATGATGAAGGAATTCTGCCGGGAAAAGAATCTGACGCTGCACGAGACGGGCAAAGTTATCCTGGCAACAGGACCCGCTGAAATGGAAGCGCTGTATGAGTTGAAACGCCGTGCTGATTTATGCGGCGCCCGAGCCTCTATTATCGATAACAAGAAACTGCATGAACTTGAACCATACGCCGCGGATAGTGAGGAAGCCCTGCACTCGCCGGACACGGCAGTAATCAAGCCGGTGGAAGTGCTGCAGGCATTGGAAGCAGAGCTGACAGAGTCAGGTAAAGTTACCGTCCATTACGGGACGACCTTCAATCGTCTTGACGGAGATAACCAGGCACAGACCTCCGGGGGAACAATCAAATTTGAAAAACTGATAAATGCTGCCGGCGCCTATGCCGACCGCATCGCTCACCAGTTCGGCCTGGCAAAGGAATATAAGCTGTTGCCTTTCAAGGGGACCTACAAGCAGGTTGCCCGCGAACGGTCGTTCCTCGTCAGAAGCAATATCTACCCCGTTCCCGACCTGAGAACGCCTTTCCTGGGAGTCCACTTCACCAGAAGCGCTGACGGTGAGATTCTGGTCGGGCCAACCGCCATGCCTGCGTTCGGACGGGAGAATTACGGCATCTTCAGCGGCTTTGACCGGGAGTCGGTCTCCATCCTGCTGCGCGAGGCCGTGCTTCTGTTCACCGACCCTGCCTTCCGCTTGAACGCCATGACGGAGCCCAGGAAATACCTCAAGAGATTCGTGTATAAAGGCGCCAGGAGGCTGCTGCCGGAACTGAAGCCGGAGGACATTACCGAGTCGACCCACGTCGGCATACGCCCCCAGTTAATTCACTGGGCCAGCAGACAACTGGTCATGGACTTCATCGTGGTTAACGAGAGCAATTCCCTGCATATATTGAACCCGATATCGCCCGCGTTCACCACCTCGCTGGCTTTCGCCAGAGACATGGCCGATAAATTGCTCGGGAAATAGTTTACATAAATTTTACTATCTTTAAACGGAGGTGAACTATGAACAGGAACAAGGCACTTTTGATATGGAACATCGTGATAACCACGGCCCTGTTTTTAACGGTAATCAGCGGGTGTGCCACACTGGACCCGCAGTACGCCGCCACGGCTCAGGAGGTGAAAAACAACCGGGCGCTGATTGAGCAGGTAATCGCCCTGTCCACCAGTAACCGGGAGGCGATAAACGCCAACAATGTCGCCATCATGAAAAACACGCTGACCCTTTCGTACATGACAGCACAGAAATAAATTACTGCCGGCAGGGGAGTGGTCCAGGGTAAATTAATAACCCGTTCTAAATTATTGCCTTAAAGATTACTCTGCTTGATGAATATGAATATATCTCTCGATGCCTTACAGCATAAAGCCACTAGTTAATAATTAAACTGTGAGTAGAATTTTAAAAAAATTATTGCGCAGACGGGCGCAGCGTAATTATGACAAGTTATACGTGGTCATTACATAACATATATAGTGCGCCCCATTAATATTCAAGCATACATTTAACATAATATATTTTGTGACTAAATTAAACCTATATCTTAGATTTAATAGTTGATGCTTCCTCCATTACCCGACTTGCAGCCTCCTCTATTTTGAGTATGGGCTCTTCTAATTCCTCTGCTACACTCGGGAAATTACAAGGTACCATATTAGCCCTTAAAGCTCCCCGACATTTTTCTATGGCTTCGATATACTGATATGTTTGAATTATTAGCACGTTAACTCTATTATTTAATTCTTTCCCGAAGCTTGAAGCAATTGATAGAATATGTTGACTTCTGATTAACGACGCCTCCAAGTTAAACTTCATTTTTCCAAAGGAATCAAACATAAATGATTTAAGGTCCCTTTGATTTCTACTCATTAGAACATCTTTCTCAATTCCACGTGATTCGATACTCATAGCCCACTCAATAATATCATCTAATAGTCTTTCTTTTCGTGCTTTCCTTTGTAAAATATTTGTGTGGATAATAGATGCAACACCTACTCCAAGTGCCACAATAACAGCGCCTAATGTTATCCAATCGCCAACTTCCATACCCCCATTATACCACAATTACTCTGTCTGATTATGTTAACCTATCACCGTCCATACCAACGGGGTATAAAATCCCCCTTTTGTCCCCCTTTACCAAAGGGGGATACATAAGCCTCTCCTTTTTTTGCAAGAGGAGACCGAGGGGGATTTAAGCCACACTAACCCAAAAATGAGAAAATCCCACAGGACCTGAAATCTCCCAAAACTTAACCAATAATCAAGCCCCCAAAGCCTTTCCAAATACAAAACCCTTCAGAAAGATTTTAAAGGGCCTATATTTTGATTTGAGAGCGTCATTTTGAAGGGGGTTAAAAAGCGGTGGCGGGATGGGCGATTTTCTGGCTTATCAGCTCCGTCAAACCGGTCAACCCCCATTTTCGGGTCGCCGACAGCAGCACCGTATTTTCGCCAGCGGATTGGTCCATTAAAAACCCGGTGGCACCCGCCTCGTCCCATTCCCGGTCGTTTGGCAGCAGAAGGTCGATTTTATTCAGGGCGGTTATGGTTGTCTTACCAGAGAGATTCAGGTCGGCCAATATCTCCTCCACCGTCTGGCACTGCTCGGCGGCGTCCGGCGAAGAAAGGTCGACGACGTGCAACAGCAGCGTCGCTTCATCCAGTTCCTCCAGCGTTGCCCGGAAAGAGGTAACGATGGCGGGCGGCAGTTTCCGGATAAAACCCACGGTGTCCGTGAGCAGTACCGCTTTTCCATCGGGAAGCATGAGGCGCCGGGTCGTCGGGTCCAGCGTGGCGAAGAGTTTGTCCTCGGTAAAGACCCCGGCCTGGCAGAGGGCATTGAGCAACGTGCTTTTCCCGGAGTTGGTATACCCCACCAAGGACACCACCGGTATACCGCTTTTGAGTCGTTTCTGGCGGTAGAGGGCGCGGTGTTTCCTGACCTCTTCAATCTGCCCTTGCAGGCGATGGATTTTACGCCTGATTAGTCGCCGGTCGGTTTCCAGCTGCGACTCCCCGGGGCCTCTCGTGCCGATGCCGCCCCCCAGTCTCTCCAGGTGGCTCCACTGCCCGGCAAGTCTGGGCAGAAGGTACTGGTGTTGCGCCAGTTCAACCTGCAGCTGCCCCTCGCGGGTACGGGCGCGGTGGGCAAAGATATCCAGAATCAGCGCGACACGGTCGATAACTTTCACCTGCAGCGCTTCTTCCAGGTTACGCTGCTGCAACGGGGTCAGTTCATCGTCGAAGATGACTACGTCGTAACTCGTCTGTTCTTTCCGGGCAACCAGTTCTTCCAGCTTTCCCTTGCCGACGTAATGTGTCTTTGCCGGCGCGGGCAACTTCTGGATAATCTGGCCGACCACGCTGGCGCCGGCGGTACCGGTCAGCAGTGCCAGTTCATTAATAGATGCCTTGGCTGACCAACGGTCCGTGGTCTCCCTTGACTCCACCGCCACCAGGAAAGCTCGCTCAGGCGCGTTATGAGTGAGAACTGTGCTCCTCGTAATATGCCTCTTTATGTCAACTTACTTCTTTGCCACCTGCCGGCGTGTATCGCGCCAGCCGGACAGTCGTGACAGCCCTTTGACCAGCGATGCGTCCGGTATGGTCATGGACAATCTGATATACCCTTCTCCCTGCTTGCCGTATCCTATTCCAGGGGTAACCGCCACTCCCACCTGTTCCAGCAAGTCCGCGGTGAAGTCCATCGAGTTGTAACCTTCCGGGACTTTCGCCCAGATATAAAGACTGGCTTTCGGCGATTTGGCTTCCAGGCCGATTTTATTCAGCACCTCAATAATAAGGTCGCGACGCCTCTCATAGACGGCGTTATGCTCCCGAATACAATCCTGAGGCCCCGTCAGCGCCTCTATGGCCGCATACTGAATCGCCTGCGGGATTCCTGAATCCAGGTTCGATTTAAGCCTCATAAGGGCGTTTATCATGGTGGCATTGCCAACCGCCATCCCTATGCGCCAGCCGGTCATGTTGTAGCTCTTGGAGAGCGAGTGGAACTCCACGCCGATGTCTCTGGCTCCCTCTGCCTGCATGAAGCTCACCGGTTGATACCCGTCATAAGCGACCTCGGTGTAAGGGCCGTCATGACATACCAC
>JBARQF010000193.1:0-1633 GCA_049643605.1 Dehalococcoidales bacterium | reverse complement strand
ACAACAGATTAGAACCTGGCGAGTAGTGAGTATTCGACTCACCAATTAACCACTCACCAATTAAGCAAAATTTACCTGCTCACAGTGGAGGAAAGTAATCTCATTCATTGTCCGGTTTGAGCTTCGTAATGAAAAAGTCCGCAATGGATCGATAGGTTGTTCGGGCACCCGGATATTTCAGGTCCGCTTCCACACCCAGCTCGTCCATTTTCTCCTTGAGCTTGACACCGAATGTCACATGATGGACTTTCCAGCCTTGTGCCCGGCTCGGGTCATCTGGTACCGGGGCATCCGGCTTCATACCATAACTCATGAAAATGGGCGGGTCGTCGGAGGTAATAAGGGACAGGGCGGAAATATCGCTGGTGACTTTGTGAAGTTCTTCATCCGTAATATCACCGAACACTTCGGTCCGATTGCGGTGCGGCTTATCATAGCCTGGAATCCACCGCTTCCACCAGTCAAAATTCATGGTGGTCTGGCCGCCGTTAGTTGCCACACAGGTTAGCCGTGAGGACTCGCGTTCCACCGGGTCGCTGCTCGATGGCTCAGCCATTTCATCGTGAAAAGCCAGCCACATACATATCTGAGCACCGGCCGAACCGCCGAACGCACTAATCCGTTTCTTGTCGATGTTCCATTGACTTGCTTTGGAGCGGATGAACTGAAGCGCCCGCAGCGAATCGTGGTGCGCCGCCGGCAAAGGCTTATCCGAGACAAACCGGTATTCTACCGCTGCGACCGAGATTCCCGCATTCAGCAGCTCTTTCAGAGTACCGGCATTCAAACTCCTCTTGCTGCCTCCCCGAAATCCTCCGCCGTGAATAAACACCGCTACCGGCGTAGGTTTGTCGGATTCGGCCTGGTAGAAATCCAATACACTGCGCTCATAGGGTCCATATTTGACATCTGCATAGGTTGGCGGCCTCAATTGGGGTCTCTTTCTCGCCGCCCTGCGACTTCTCGTGTCGGCTTTCGGCTTTTGCGTCTTCAAATTCCTATCGAAGAAGTCAGCCACTATTTCAAAGAGTTTCTCGGAACTCTCTTCGCCGCCGCGCAACCCATGTCCTGCGCCTTCGACAACACGGAGTGTTGCGTTAACGCCCGCTTTCTTCAGAGCGTCGTAAAGCAGCTCACTTTGATGAAGGGGCACGGACATATCTTTATCGCCGTGCATGATAAGAAAGGGCGGGTCGTCTTTTGTTACATACGTGATTGGATTGGCTTTCCTTGCTAATGCTCGGTATGGTTCCTCCTGAATTGGCCCTCCAACTAATAGTGACTCGGGCGAATTAGGCGCATCGTGAATCAAGCGGCTGCCCTTAAGCGAGTGTTTGTCCATCTGCAGAAAATCCGTCGGGCCGAACCAGTCACATACCGCCTGCACTCGGCTCGAATATTCGGCGTTTGCCAAAGTGTCGAATTCTTTTACGTCGCCCGCCGTACCTAAGAATGCAACCAGATGTCCGCCGGCCGAGCTGCCCCATGCGCCTATCCGGTCGGGGTCGAAACTATACTTGGCCGCGTTTGCCCGTACCCAGCGTACTGCTGCCTTGCAATCTTCAACCTGGGCGGGGAAAATGGCTTCTCCGCTAAGGCGGTAGCCGACATCCACCACCGCATAACCTCTTTC
>JBARQF010000192.1:0-3619 GCA_049643605.1 Dehalococcoidales bacterium | reverse complement strand
CGGTCGGTGCTGAACCAGGTGAAGTACGGCAGCTTCAAGCCAATAGACAGGAAAGTGCCGATTGAGGCCAGGCTTAGCAGGAGGACAATAGCGCCAAGGTGTTCCATTTCAGCGCCATAGATTACCATCGACTTGCTGACGAAGCCACTGAAAAGCGGGACGCCGGAGATGGAGAAAGCGCCGACCATGAAAAAAATCAAGGTGGGCCACATTTTCTTGAACAGGCCGCCCAGCTCGGTCATCCGGTTGCGGCCGGTGGCATAGAGGACGGTGCCCATACCCATGAACAGCAGGCCTTTATAGAGAATATGAGCGAAGGCATGGGCGATAGCGCCGTTCACCGCAACCGCGGTACCAATACCCACGCCACAGACCATATAGCCAACCTGGCTGATTATATGATAGGAGAGGAGTCGCCTGCCGTCGTTGGCCAGGAAGGCGAAGACCACGCCGTAGACCGCCATTATGGCGCCCGCCCATATGAGCAGCTCCAGGCCGGCGAAGCCGCGGGCGAGCGCATAGACGGCTACTTTGGTGGTGAAGGCACTGAGGAAAACGCTGCCGGTAACCGTTCCCTCCGGATAGGCGTCAGGGAGCCAGCCGTTCAAAGGCGGTATCGCTGCATTGAGGGCAAAGGCGAGCAGTATAAGATAAGAGGCTACCCCGCCGTCGAAATGGGTGAACAGGAGAGAGCCTGTCTGCTGCAGGTGCAACAGGACGCCTGCCATAAGGGCACTGCCACCGAAGGCATGCACCAGCAGGTAGCGAAAACCCGCTTTTCTGGATTCCCGTGTCCTTCTGGCCCAGATAAGGAACAGCGAGGCTATGGCCATGATTTCCCAGAAGAAAATGAGAGTGAACAGGTCACCGGCGAAGACCACTCCCAGCGAACTTCCCACATAGAGCATTGCCGCCACCTGTTGCAGAGACTCTTTCACATGGTAGCCGTATACGCCGCCGAGGAAACCCATAATGACGAAGACGTAACCAAAAGCCAGGCTCAGCCGGTCTATGCGGCAGACCATTAGTTCGTAGTTGAGGAAGGGGAAGGTCAGGCTGGCGCCGGTTTCCAGGTTAATCAGGATAACAAACGCCAGCGCGGAGACTATCAGACAGAACGCGGAGCGTATCTGACGCGGCAGCACTGGCAGCAGCACCGCCCCTATTATGTATATTATCGCCAGTGGAAAGTTACTCATGCTCATCATCTTTATCGTAGTAGTCTTCGCCTTTCTGCAACCAGAAGTGGCCGAGCAGCTTGGCGCCGTAGATTATCGCCAGGCAGCCGAGGAATCCGAACAAGGAAAAGAAACCCGGTATGTGCGACCACGGGAACGCGAAATGCGCGTGCCCCATGACCACTAAAACGTCCAGTATGATGAAGATAATCAATGTGGCAATGGATGCCAGCAACCACTTTCGTTTCACGGGCTACCTCCACCGATAACGCTCTGCGCGACGCGCGACGCAAGCTGGAAGAAGTAAGGGACCCGGTCCGGGAAAATTCCCATCAGGAGCGAAAGCACGGCCGTTATCGCCAGCGGTACAACCAGCAACGGTGATGCCTCGCCAAATCTGGTGAACTTCTGTGACGGAGCGAAAAAGGCGCGCACCACGATGCTGAGAAGATAACCGGCATTGAGCAGTCCGCTGAGCAGGAAAATGACGACGAAGGCTATCTGCCCGACGTCATACGAACCCTGTATCAGGTACCATTTACTGATGAAACCGTTTACCGGCGGCATCCCGGCCAGGCCCACTGAGGCGATGGCAAATGCGGCCATGGTGACCGGCATCTGCCGACCGATGCCGTTGAGCTGGCTGACTTTATCACAATGTGTCCTGACGTGGATGGCACCGGCGCAGAAAAAGAGGGTTATCTTCATCATCGCGTGGTTGACGATGTGAAGCAGGGCGCCGACCCAGGCCCCCGGCGAAAACAGTGCCAGGCCGAGAACAATGTAAGAAAGATGCCCTACCGTAGAATAAGCGAGGCGTGCCTTGAGGTTATCCTGGCGCAGGGCGATTAGTGAAGCTACTAGTATCGTGGCGGCGGTTAGCGCCGCGAGGAAGCCGGCAGCGCCGCTATCATTCAGCACCGCCGGGCCGATGACAAAGCCGATGGCTCTGGCAAAGCCAAACACCCCGGCCTTGACCACCGCCACGGCGTGGAGAAGTGCGCTCACCGGTGTCGGCGCCACCATCGCCGTCGGCAGCCAGCTGTGCATCGGCATAATCGCCGATTTCACGCCGAAACTGAGCAGGAAAAGAGTGAAAAGCAGGATAACGCTGCTCTTCGCTACCTGCGCCGGAAGGATGCCGCCGGCCTGAAAATCGACCGTGCCGCTCAATTGATAGGTCAAGGCAAGGGCAAATAGAAGGAACACGCCCCCCGTGAGAAGGTAGACCAGGTACTTGCGACCGCCGGAGATTGCTTCCGGTGTCTCTCTGTGCAGGACGAGTGGATAGGTGGCGATGGTCAGAATCTCGTAGAAAATGACCAGAGTTAAAAGATTGGCGGCAAAGGCAATACCCATGGTCGCCGAAAGACAGATGGCGAAACTGGCGAAATAGCGTGTCTGCTTGTGCTCTGGAATGCCCCGCACGTAACCTATGGAGAAGAAGGTGGTCAATATCCAGAGAAATGAGGCTGACAGCCCGAAAATGATGCCCAGCGAGTCTACTTTCAGCGCCAGCGATATACCGGGAGAAATGGCAAAAAGGGTTATCGCCGGGCTTTTACCCTGAAGGACCAGAGGCAGCATCGATGCCACCAGGGCAAACTTAGCTAGCGCTGCCATAACCGTCCACGATTCACGGACGTTGGGTCGCTGATTTGGAATGACGATGAAAACAACGGCAACCAGTGAGACCAGTACCGCAAGCAGCGGTTTCAGCGAATAGACCGTTTCCATCAGTTCAGACTATTTACCCACTTTCTTCACTATGGTAAAAGCGCCACCACAGGTTGCAGCACGTGCGAGACAATTAGCGCGTTAATCAAACCCAGCACGATAATACCAATTGCCAGAGTCGCGATCGGTCCCAAGATCCGGGCGGAAGGTTCTCTGGCCTGCTCCACCACCGGGTCACTTTCTGGAGGCGTGGTGAAAAGCTTTTCAATCATGCGGAAGAAATAAACTGCGGTCAGCAGGCTGCTCGCCAGAATCACGGCGACAAAAGCCCAGTTGTTCGCCTCTATGCTTCCCAGCACCAGATACCATTTGCTGAAAAAACCAGCCGTGGGCGGGATACCCACCATCGATAGCGCAGCTACAGTAAAAGCGCCCATCATCAATGGCATCTTCCGCCCCAGCCCGGAGAACTGCGGTATGGCATGCAATCCGGTCTGGTGCCTGATGCCGCCGGCCACCAGAAAGAGGCAGCTCTTCATGAAGGCGTGGTTCAAGATATGCAACAGGGCACCGATTAATCCCAGCGGGTTGGCCAGCCCGATGCCAAGGCCGACGTAGGCCACCTGGGCCACGGTGCTGTAGGCGAGCATACGTTTGAAGTCTTTCTGGGCAATGGCCATCACCGAGCCAAAGATAATGCCCACCGCCGCCACCCAGCCGATAACCGTGGTCACCGGCAGTATTTCAATGAAATACTGCCGGTG
>JBARQF010000191.1:0-1863 GCA_049643605.1 Dehalococcoidales bacterium | reverse complement strand
AATACACACCGAAGCATCGCTTTACGCCACGAAGAACATTGTTACCTGGACCGAACAGTTCGTTCAAAAAACCGGCAAAAAACTAATGGTAATCCTTTCGTTTGGCCAGGGTAATATTGCCGGAGACCTGCGAGGCACGCCGCGATTTGACCAGAGTTTTGTCGATTGGCTCAAAGATAAGCCCTATCCCGTAATTGATATGCGTGATTTTTTCCGTGCCGATTACAAGCGATTCAAAGTAGATATCAGCACCTACCTCAAGCGATACTACATCGGCCATCACAATCCGGCTGGTAACTTCTTTACAGCATGGGCGCTTAAAAATCGAGTAGTTGAATGGCTCGACCCACTACCGTTACCGTATTTGTGAAGTACTGTTTGTGGGTCACTTTACTACATTGTTATTTCATCCGACCTATGTAATCCTACTGCGGCTTGGGTGTGATGATTGGTGGGTGGCTTACTTTGAGTATACACGGATAGGGAAATCGTTTTTTTCTATTTGTATCGAGATTCAAGATCGCAGTATAATATGTCAAGGAGGCTTGGTCTTGTCGCGAAGCGGTGTATTGGGAAATTTCGGATTAGCTGAAGAAAGCCTTTGGAGGGATAATAAAGATGACGAACCTATCCAAACTCAAAAAGTTCAAACATATAGATGTTCTAATTGTCGTGTTTGTGTGTCTGTTGATTCTCACCGTCTTGTTGCCTGCATTGTACAAAGCCCGAATCACTTCTTCTCGTATAAAATGTGGCAAAAATCTGAATGATATCGGAAAAGCGATGCGAGTATATGCCAACGACTATGATGGTGAGTTTCCGCGTACCGGTGGAAGAAACTGTATGTGGAGCAGCCACATACAGCAGTGGCTGGCTGATAATCCATTTGTTGCTTATGGCTTAAACGCCGATGGCACTGGTGGCTGGGGAACCATTACGTCCTGCTTCTATCTTCTGGTCAAGTAT
Source organism: Dehalococcoidales bacterium (assembly GCA_049643605.1). GTDB lineage: Bacteria > Chloroflexota > Dehalococcoidia > Dehalococcoidales > RBG-16-60-22 > E44-bin89. Next base: position 897 of record JBARQF010000191.1, on the reverse strand, counting down.
GCTGAGGTAACACCTAAGTCTTTTGTTTGCCCAGGCGACGCTGGAACGACCGAGTTCAAACCCGTCGATGATGGCGTACGCGACAGAGAACTTACAGACCTCTGGGACTTTGGTCTTGAGCCAACCATGCACTGCAGCTACTCCTACCATATGCCTTATGGCCTGTATTACCAAGGCCCGTCTCACCGTGAGTATTATGGTCAGTTTCCTCTGACAACTTCAAGTGAGCCCGGTATGGCGGTGGCGGCCGACCGGAATCCATGGATTGCATCTCCCGCTTCCGAAGGCAAGGATCCTGCTTTGATGTATGTATTCAATCCCAATGGTGGTAAGAAAGCAGTCAATGTTGGAAACGCTATTGCCCATCAGGAAGATGGACAAAACGTTTTGTTTATAGACGGCCATGTAGGCTTTGAAAAACGACCATTCTGCGGAATCTACAATGATAACATTTACACATACTGGGACGGTGGAGATACCCGACGAGGCGGCTGCCCTGTACCTGGATTAACTACACCACTGGATAGATTGGATTCATTACTCGTGAACGATGGTGAAGGTCCACCAGTATTGCCTACCCCATCGCCAATACGATAAATCCGATTCTTGCAAGAAGAAGCAGCCAAGTGAATTTATAGTGGATATCTGGAAAACTGGCGTGCCCTGTTTTTTCTTCCTCTCCCTTCTTCAAAAGGGGCTCTTTTGTAAACCGCTCTGCTTTTATAAACATTTAATCTCCATAAAGCTCGCCATACTATTAGTGCTTTTCTTACCTCGTTGCATTTTCAAAGACTGCCTTATGCTGCGGTGTTTGGGTGCGAGGATGGTGAGGAGGCAAGAGCTTGAATTTTCAAGATAGACTTGGTATTCTATCGGAAATGAAGCTCAGTAGCGTAG
>JBARQF010000190.1:0-2582 GCA_049643605.1 Dehalococcoidales bacterium | reverse complement strand
GGTCTCCCCAGAGCCACACATTTTTTGCGGGGAATGTTATTACTGCCAGAACAGCGCCGCGCTCAACTGCCTGAACATGGGCCTTCTCGGCCACACAATCGGCGGTGCCTTTGCCGAGTATATGGCCGTGCCCGCTCACGTCTGCTGGAAACACCCGGCGGGTACTTCTTACGAACTCGGGGCCATCCACGAGCCCGTTGGCGTGGGAGTCCATAGCGTTATGTCCGGGCCGATTAACGGCAAAAGCGTGGCTGTTTTTGGCTGCGGGCCCATCGGCATGTTCGCCCTCGGCGCCTCCAGGGTCTTCGGGGCTACCAAAATGTTTGGCATTGAGGTGGCACCCAAAAGGGTCGAAATGGCACGAAAGCTCTTCCCTGATGCTACCATCATCAATCCCAAAGAGCAGGACCCGGTCAAGATAATTAAGGACGCCACTGACGGCCTTGGTGTGGACGTGTCCATTGAGCTCAGCGGTAACCCCGAAGCCACCAGGCTGTGTTTTGACGTGCTGAAACGCGAGGGCAGGGTAAGCCTGGTCGGTGTACCCTCGGGGCCGATGGAGTTCAACTTCCACCCCAATATCATACTCAAGGAAGCCACGGTTCGAGGTGTGTTCGGCCGTGAAGTCTGGCAGACATGGTGGCAGCTCAGAGCCATGCTGGATACGGGCCGGTTTGACCCGCTGCCGATTATAACCCACCGCTTCCCGCTGGCTGAATTCGAGCAGGCTTTCAAGATGGCCGAAAGCGGCGAGGCGGGAAAAGTGCTGTTGATTCCCTGAGAATAGATACAGATTTTACTGAAGCCAGCGATATTTCCTCAATCGCGGTAAAGGTAGGTGAGCTATGGGAGAACGTCTGAAAAACAAGGTGGCCATTATCACCGGCGCCGGTTCAATCCTGGCCGGGACGGGCAACGGGAAGGCAACCGCTATCCTCTTTGCCCGGGAAGGCGCCAAAATCATGGCAACCGATTACAAGCTGGAGGCCGCTGAGGAAACCAAACGCATCATTGAAAAGGAAGGCGGCACCTGCATTTCATTCTACGCCGATGTTTCCAAAGCGAGCGACTGCCAGAAGATGATAGATACCTGCATTGAGAAGTTCGGTCGGGTTGACATCCTGCATAACAACGTGGGAATGGGCGGCTATGACGGGCCGGTAGAACTGGCGGAGGAAATCTGGGACAAGACCATGACCATCAACCTGAAAAGCATGTTCCTCACCTGCAAATATGCCCTGCCCTACATGGAGAAGCAGGGAAGCGGCGTTATCATCAATATTTCCTCACTCAGCGCCATCAGGTGTCAGCCGGCACCGGCGCTTGCCTACTCGGTGAGCAAGGCCGGAGTCATTGCCCTCACCCGCGAGGTGGCCATTCAGTATGCCGACAAGGGCATCCGCTGCAACGCCATTCTGCCCGGCATGATGAAGACCCCGATGGTCGAATACTACAACCCGGATACCTACGGTGACGGCAGCGTCGAGCTGATGTGGCAGCGGCGTGACGCCATGTGCCCTACCGGCAAGCAGGGCGAATCATGGGATGTGGCCCACGCTGCCCTATTCCTGGCTTCCGATGATTCGAAGTACGTCACCGGAACGACCCTGCGGGTTGACGGAGGCCTTTCCGAAACCCAGAGGTCATGGCCGTCCGATAAGAAATAGTGAACAGAGAGGAGGATTCAAAATGGGAGATAGATTGAAAGGCAAAGTGGCCATTGTTACCGGAGCGGGTTCGGTACTTCCCGGCATGGGCAACGGCAAAGCGACGGCAGTCGTCTTTGCGCGGGAAGGCGCCAGGGTAATGGCCGTTGACTATAACCTCGAGGCCGCCGAAGAAACCAAAAAAATGATTGACCAGGAAAGCGGTGAGTGCATCACCTTTCAGGCCGACGTCTCCAAAGCAAGCGACTGCCAGAAGATGGCCGAGACCTGCGTTCAGAAGTTCGGTCGGATTGACATCCTGCATAATAACGTGGGCATCGGGCAGTGGGGTGGCGTCGTTGAGACCGAGGAAGATACCTGGGACAAAGTGATGACGGTTAACGTGAAAAGCATGTTCCTCACCGGCAAATACGTCATCCCCCAAATGCTGAAGCAGGGAGGCGGCTCCATCACCAATATCGCCTCGGTGGGTGCCATACGTTTCACCCTGCCCAACTGCGCCTATGCCACGTCGAAGTCAGCGGTTATCGCCCTCACCAGGGATATCGCCCTCGAGTATGCCGCAAAAGGTATTCGCTGCAATGTCATCCTTCCCGGGCTGATGAAGACCCCGCAGGCTCATTACTACAACAAGGACGCCTGGGCGGGAGGCGATGTGGAAGAAATGTGGCGCCGCCGCGACGCCATGAGCCCCACCGGCAAGCAGGGTGAAGGCTGGGATACCGCCAATGCCGCCCTCTTTCTTAACTCCGACGAGGCGAAGTACATCACGGGAACCAGCCTGGTGGTTGACGGCGGCATATCACAGACCATCCGGTCGTGGTAACCGAATTTCATATTTCAAAAAGGGATGTTATATAATAGTAAGAACGGATTGAAACGTGTGGTGTTTAAACCCGTTATTCACCCTTATAC
>JBARQF010000189.1:0-3511 GCA_049643605.1 Dehalococcoidales bacterium | reverse complement strand
AGCCTGTGCTCCCGGTCCTAGCCTTTCCACCGCGAATAATTTTCGCATAATGGAATCTCTCTCTATAGCTTGAAGGATTGGAGTTGTTAGAGCGGCCGCAAAGGCTTTATATGCCATCAATCCTTCTGGAGTATTGATAGCAGCAGTAGCACTAAACAGATCTTGCATTTCTTTTCTATCCATAACCTTAACATTCCTCCCTCAAGTAGTTTTGGATGCACTATACGTGCTTTTATCCACAATTCATTTCCTTGATTTTTGATTTTAAACCATAAGTTTAACCCTAATAGGGTAAAGCGTAGTGTTATTATTATTAGCAGTAACCTGTGCGGCATTTGCTCCCTTAAGAACATACGCAAGAACACCTGTAAGTGCGGTGTTAGTCTGAGTATTCTCAGTTGCACCAGCATCACATAGTTCCGATATGCTACTTTGACGCACAAACATAGCAGTACCACCAGCTAAAGCGCCACTACCATAGTAATGAATGGTATCCCATATACCCAAATGTGCTACACCTACAGGAGCAGCTTTCGAGCCATTGATAGCACCATTACTATCATAGCTGGGCTGTGCAATAACATCAGAAGATCCAAGATCTCCAGGAAGCATCATACCAGCTGGGTGAATACTATGATAACCGGCCTTAACTTTCTGCATCAAGAAGCCAAAACATTGATAATTCTCATTAGCTGCATAAATGTTAACAGTACCATCAGCCAAACTTGTATCAAGATAACAAGCCGAGCCTGCATAAGCTAAAACACCACCAGCTCCAGTTGTTGCATTCGTGCCAGAACTAGTTGCAAATTGACAAAATTGATTCTGTATAACAGGATGTCTAGGAATAAACATAATTACCTTCCCTCCTTAACAATATTTTCGACGATTACTCACTCTTGTCGCTTCGTTCATATTTCTTAGCCATAGCTTTTCCTAATTCTCTGTACTTTTTACGCACATCATCACTAGGCATTACTTCCATATTGAACATAGCGGCCATAGCTTTCATCGGTTCTATCGGATCTCCAGAATCGGCAGCTGCCGCTTCCTCGTCCTCTAACACAGCTTTAGCTTCAGCAGCTTCTCTAGCAGCTTTCTCTTCGTCAGAAAGTGCCTCTTCAGCAGCAGCAGCTTCTTCAGCAGCAGCAGCTTCTTCAGCAGCTTTTTCCTCAGCCGTTTTTTCTTGTGGAGATGCTTCCAGCTCAGCAATAACAGATTTGCGTAATTCAACACGTTCTGTCTTGTAAGCCTCAAAGTCTTCATCTTCCATTTCACGAATCTTAGCAACCTGATCTTTTACAGCTTTCTCATCAGTAGCGGACACGCCTTCACTCTTAAGTGCTTCAAATCGAGCTTGGGCAAGCTGATCTTTCTTAATATTCTCAAGTTTTTCTTCAGCAGTTTCCGCTCTTTTGGTCAATTCTTCCTTCTCAGCTTCAAAATCAGAGGTCGCTTTCTCAAGATTCTTTTCAAAATCTTTACTAGCAGTGGAAAGTTCAGAAACAGTCACTTCAAGCTCTTCTACCTTAGAAGTAAACTCACTAATCTCAACATCTTTTGCCTCCAAAGATGCGACCAGTTCATTTATTTTCTCAGCGGAATTAATAAGAGCTTCCTCAGTCTGTCTCCTTATAGCAACTTCCTCTTTTTGCTGAAAGATCTCATCAACAGCAGTGCGAACATCTTGAGTAAGTTTATCAGACATAAACTAAACCTCCCTATAATAATTTTTCTTCACTTAAAATTAACGACCAACCTCGTATCAATCATTCAAATTTCCCATTTCCTTAACCTAATTCACATATTATGAATTAATTCTTATAATACTTAGCTCCAAATTTGATTACTGTGCGTGCTTAAAAAATCATATCCAGTACCCAACATAAGTATAACATCAAAATCACAATCCGCTCCAGGAGCGTTAGCTGTCAATGTAACAACATTATTAACTGTGTCTTTGGCTACATAATAGTTCAAAGCCCCACCAGCAGCTGATAACGGAGTTACTTGAACAATCGCTTCAGAAACATCATGATTACTGAATGAAACACCGCTGGATATCACTATAGTAGTGCTACCGGATGCCAATGTAACAGTAGTACCCCACATAAAGGGTAATCTGCGTCCGTTGCCTAAATTTCTATACAATATAGCTTCGCCGTCAGCAGCGTTAACCCTAACTAATTTGGGTATACTTTTTCTTGAACCTGTTTGTGCTTGTGGCATGAGCGATTTCCTCCTATTTTAAATTTTTAAATCCCTAACAAGCCTTTCAATTGAGCTAAAAGACCGCCTCTTTTGTCTTTAGCATTCATATCGTCTAACTTGTGCTGAGTATAACTCTTTGTAACTTCTATCACTTGGTGCCTAATACAGTCTGGATGATCAGCACCTCTGGAAGGTGAAGTACATCCAGTATCATAAAGAGTACACCAATCATCGTGTAAAACTTTAGTATCTGGCCCTTCAAAAGTTGCGTCAATAACGCGCCTTTTGTAACTTACACAAATGCCAGGACTAGTTTGCGTGCGTATATCATAAGCATCAATATCAGCCTCTTCCGTATTCTTAAGATCGATTTTAGGGTCTAACTCAACCACTATCTCTCCCTCCTCCAGTTCTTTTCTTTTAGCTGTTTCCAAAATAACAGACCTAGGATTGGCAGGATTCTTAACCAACCCACATCCAGAAAACATTAAGTTTCTTAAAACTCGAGCTATCTCTCCCTTTGCTATTTCCTTCCCCTTTTTTAAAATTCTTGCTACACGCCCTAATACATTATCTGCGGCCAAACCTAAAGCTTCGGCTTCCTTTTTCGACATTATAAGATCTCCTATTTTCACATCGTAATCTTGAAAATAGGTTTCCATGGATAATTTCCATTTATTTTCTTTGACTTCTTTAGCAAGTTCTGGAAATCTACTTTTATATATAATGCCCGCAATCATAACATCCATATCCATTTTTTCAAGTTCGTCTTGTTTCATGTCTTGCAGGACAGCTATATCAAGTTTATGCCCATAGTGATCTACAAAGGCGCTTGAGTATATATGACCAACAATCTGGGTTTCATCATGCTCAATGTCTAACGCCTTATTATTAATTGTGGTGTGTGATTTGACAAGTTCGGAGGGCAGAAAAAACGCTTTATTTAGGTTCTCTCCAGATGATACAAATATACCAGAAAAGAATAACATGTCTGGGGTTTTATTTTCTGGAAACGGTACTACTGAAGCAACTTCCTGTCTTAGCGCATCCGTGCCCTCAAAGAGTTCTATCTCGGCCTCAAGTGTGACCGAAGTATATATATGTTTCACAACAATTTCCTCCCCTAGTAAAAAATGATAGGCTCCTAGTATTATATGGTTAGTTAAATACGTGCCACTACTCAGAATCGGCATCTCTTAATTCAGTTAAAAAACCTTCCAAAAATAATCCAAATTGTTCCTCATCCATAATAGACGCTGCATTAGCAATTATAGTTTTTATACTTACATCAGCAGCTTGC
>JBARQF010000188.1:0-2785 GCA_049643605.1 Dehalococcoidales bacterium | reverse complement strand
GCTTTGGGAGCCCAAGAGCTACCACGGGTCAGCGCTAGTTGGACGAACCGCACTCACTAGTCACGATTATTGACGGCATTGTGTTGAAAGCCTAATATGGTTGTGGGCGACCATAATGCAATGGGGGGTTAAAATGGCGTTTGGACAGAGAAGGATGATACAGCCTCGTGACTACATGCCCTCGAACTTCTCATACCAGAGGAGATGTATGAAACAGAGAGTCGAGGAGTTAGCCTCCTGACCGGCTTACTATCGCTTCCTGTCGAGATCGTTAGTCGGCCCGCTCAACTCGGTGTCGCCGCTCGTGAGTTGGTCGGCTCAAATGTAATCGCCCTTGATACAGAATCCAACAGCTTCCACCATTACCCTGAGCAACTTTGCCTCATTCAGATCGCCTCTCGTCACAAAGTCTACATCATCGATACGATAGCTCTTTATGACCTCGCTCCCCTCAGAGACGTTCTGGCAGATGTCTCCATCAAGAAAATTGTTCACGCCGCGGACTACGATATCCGCAGCCTTGACCGGCATTGTGGACTTCATATCCACAACCTATTCGATACCAGTGTCGCCGCCCGTTTCACCGGCATTACCCAGTTTGGCTTGGCAGCCCTCACCAGAGATCTGCTGGGCATAACCATTAATAAGAGCAAACGACTCCAGCGAGCTGACTGGGGACGGCGCCCACTCTCCGCCGAGGCCCTTGAGTATGCCGCTACCGACGTCCGCCACCTCCTTGCCCTGCGAGAGATCTTGGACCAACGGCTCCGAGCCTTGGGACGGGCAACGTGGGTTGCCGAAGAGTGCGCCGGAATAGAAGAGGTACGATATACCACACCAAATCTAGAGACCGCATACCTCTCCGTTAAAGGGGCCAAAGGCCTGGATGGACGCGGACTCGCCGTCCTCCAGAGTCTTTTTCTATTCCGTGAAGAAGAGGCGCGACGCCAGCATCGGCCACCATTTTTCGTACTACCTGACGCTACCCTTGTCTTCCTTGCCGCTAGTCCCGAAGCGGCCCTCTCAGAGGTACCCGGTCTTGGACAAACTGGGGTAAAACGGTTCGGGCAGGGACTCCAGCAGGCAATACGTAACGGCATAACTGCTCCACCAGTACACCGCCCACGTCCCATTAAGGCCGTACGCGCCAGCGAAGAGCAGGTCCAGCGCCTGAATCGCCTCAAAGAGTGGCGCATATCACTAGGCTCCAGTCTTTCCCTTGACCCCTCCCTCCTCTGGCCCTTAACCAGCCTCGAACGGCTTGCCAAAGCGCCTGATACTCTAAGCGTCGAGTTTACCTCCGATAACATCCGTCACTGGCAGCGCGATGTTATTGCCTCTTCTCTCCAAGCTTGTCTGGAATTCTTGCAGTGATATGGACGCGGTAGAAACAGGTATGGCATCTGGCTTTCCGAATCTACGGTGTATCGTATTCTCAGGAGAGAAGGATTGGTATAAAATACCCTCAGTATGCGGGCGTTCTGCCTGAAGCGAAATGAGGAGATGGCCTTGCGGATTGACCGAATACTGGAGATAAGAGAGGCATAAACGGAGCTTATCAAAAAGGTGGAATTCCTTGGCGAAGATCGTCTTAGATTTACATGACATTTATAATAAAGGCTTCACGATTGATGCAGAACTAAACCGGGTTATCGTGGAAGCTATAGAGAAGAAGATTGCTTTGGTAGAGATTATTCACGGTAAGGGGTCAGGACAGCTGAAAAAACGTGTCTTGCGATTCTTGCTCCAGCCGGAAGTAAAAAGACTTTATCATCGACTGGAGAAGGACGACAAGAATTTTGGAAGGGTTTTCGTACATTTTAGACATTAGGCTATAAACATTTCACTTGTGCTTGTTTAGTTGCCTGCGGAGAATAATAAAGGGGCTGGACAACCCGGGTCAGACACTTAATAACAAAGATTATGTTGGATTGGCACTTATACCTTATTAGATGTCACGATGGAAGTTTGTATACCGGAATTACGACTAATGTTGCCCGCAGGTTTGCGGAGCACCAGGAAAACAATGATGCTGGAGCAAAGTACCTTCGAGGCAGGGGACCTCTTGTTTTGGTTTTTCAAAAGAAATTAGGGAGCAGAAGCCTGGCACTGGGTGTGGAAAGTAAGGTCAAGAAGCTGTCAAAGGCAAGGAAAGAAGAACTGATAAGAACCAGGAAACATATTGAGGTGATAATCAAACAGGTCGGGGCGTAAATAACCGTTTGAATCTTCCAATCTGCTTCACCGCTCATATTTTCTGATTGGCTTCAGAAGATATTCCAATCCGTTTAGTTTGATTTCATACAGAGCGGACAACAGGACACCGATTTTCCCTGGAGGGAAACCTTTCTGGTGAAACCATACCAGATAAGGTTCAGGCAGATCGCAAAGGATACGATTTTTGTATTTCCCGAAAGGCATCCGCATACGCACCAATTCAATCAACATTTGAGGATCGATAGGAGTGGTGTCCTTATTTTGTTCCATTCTTACTTAAATCCCAATACACTACATTAAAAACCGGTGACAGCCTTGCTCACCAGGGCGATGAGATCATCTATGGCCAGGCGCTCTTTGGTTTTGGCCATGAATCCGCTTTTGTGAGCGAAAGCAATCTCCGGGCGGTCTTAAATCAGGGAAAAATCAACCGGTGTTCCTTCGTAGCGAAAAAGGCGCCAGCCCTCACTGCGGCGATCCAGGGAAATGACGATATCGGGCGGATTTTCTTCCAGGCGACGAAATTCCTCTAGTCCGGCGGATTCCCTCGTCTCCCCGATCATGGCAG
>JBARQF010000187.1:0-1723 GCA_049643605.1 Dehalococcoidales bacterium | reverse complement strand
TATTGACATTTAGGCTCGGTATCAATAAAGTGAAACTGGCAAAGGAGATGCTTTTTGGTCTGGGTTAAATTTATCGTCTGCGTCGTTATCATCTTCATCTCGGGCAGGAAAGTGGCTCGATACGGCGACGTTATTGCCGAAAAAACTGGCCTTGGTGGAGTCTGGATAGGCCTTGTCCTAATTGCGGCGCTGACCTCGCTGCCCGAGCTTTTCACCGGCATAAGCGCGGTAACTCTGGTCGATGCTCCCGGGCTGACTATCGGCAATCTTCTCGGTGCGAACATGTTCAACCTGTTCAACCTGGCTCTTCTTGACCTGGTTCACCGCAACAGTTCCGTTTTGACAGCCGTGGGCAAAACCCATCGCCTGACCGGTATTTTCAGCCTGATAATGGTCCTCTCCATTGCCGGCTTCATATTGATTAGCAGTCGATTTCATACCATGGACATAGGCTGGATTGGCTGGTATACGCCGTTTATTCTTTTGCTGTATTTCGTTTTCGCCCGCATCTTATACCGTTACGAACAGCGCCACCCATCTCTAAAAGAGACGGAATTTGAGTATGCCGATAAGTCTTTAAGACATATCTATCTCTATTTTTCAATAGCCGCCGTCTTCATCATAGGTGCTGGTATCTGGCTTCCTTTTATCGGCGATGAGATTGCCGGGGTCTACGGATGGGGGCAGAGCTTTGTGGGCAGCCTTTTCCTTGCTTTCAGTACCACCCTGCCCGAAATAACCGTTTCCTTTGCCGCCATGAGAATTGGTGCCAAAGACCTGGCCGTAGCCAATCTGATTGGCAGTAACCTGTTCAATCTGACCATCATTCCCATTGATGACCTGCTCTACGTTAAAGGGCCGGTGCTGGCCGCGGTCGCCGAGACACACCTGGTTACCGCTTGCGCGGTGGTGCTCATGACAACCGTCTTCATCCTTGGGTTGGGTCGCCGGCACCAGCGTTTTTACCGACTCAGCTGGTGGAACGTTACTCTGATTTTGCTTTTCCTTATCGGTGCTTACTACAACTTTCAAATGGCCTAAAGCCTGAAACTAGCTGTATCATCGGGGCAAAAGCTCGCTATTAAAACAGGAAGTCCCAGGCAAGCAAGACGATAAGAACGAGGAGCACGACCAACACCATAAACCCCAGCGGTATGCGGTAGCGGTCAGGGCTGAACGTCGATGGCTCAGGAGTCGGCTTTTCGGTACGCAGTATGATATGTCCGGCATTCTTCGTCGCAACGACGAAGTAACCGGCGGGGTTGGCGCCAAACTTGACCAGGTAGCGGGCGAGGTGAAGCGCAAGGCGTTCGATGGCGCCAAATAGCTCGCAGATGGATACGCTGAATACATTGAACGCGAGGCGTGAAGGTCGGCGGTAGAGCCAGTCCGTGTCCAGGGTAATCGTCGCCTCGGCATGGAGTTTTTTCATCACCAGCCAGAAGGCAAGCCCGGTGAATATGAGTAACTGCATAGATTCGATTAGATGCGAGGCGGTATAAGGCTGGTAGTGCACCTCAAAGGGAAGAAGGTTGTAAAGCAGCGCCGGATAAACGCCGATGGCAATACAGAGCGCTGATGTCAGCCCCATGCCAATATACATTCCCGGTGGCACCGGTTGCGTCTTAATGCTTCGGTCGGTGCTGAACCAGGTGAAGTACGGCAGCTTCAAGCCAATAGACAGGAAAGTGCCGATTGAGGCCAGGCTTAGCAGGAGGACAAT
>JBARQF010000186.1:0-6542 GCA_049643605.1 Dehalococcoidales bacterium | reverse complement strand
CAATAGCAGGAATAAGAATTTCGCCTTCTGTGCCCTGTACCACGTAGGTATCGTTGCTCTTACCATCCAGGATTTCTTTAATCTCCCCCAGAGGCTCACCTCCGGCAGTCACCACCTTCAGTCCGATAAGCTGAAAACGATAGTAATGGCCTTCCGGCAACGGATGGAGCTGGCTTTGCGGTATCTCTATGGATTTGCCCCGCAGCTGCTGGGCATCCTCGGCGCAATCAACGGTGCTGAACTTCAGTATCGGCCGGTCGCGGTGCCATGACACATCGGCAATGGTCATGGATTTGCCGTCGACAAAAACCAGTTCACCGGGGGAAAACCGCTGGGGAAACTCAGTTTCTATCTGGACCTTTACTTCGCCCTTGGCTCCCCAAGGAGCGATAATGCGTCCGATAGTGATGTAGTCTGAATCGGGCGATTCTATTCCTGGTTCAGGATTTTCTGTTGGGGTGAGCTCAGACAATTTCCAGTCTAACGCGGGCGGAAGCCTTGGCGGCTTTTACCCTGAGCAGGGCGCGCATGGCTTCGGCGATTCGCCCCTGTTTGCCAATAACTCTTCCTTTATCCTCATCGGCGACCTGCAACTTCAGTGTCAGCAGGCCTTCTTCGTCAGTTTCGTCATCAACTTTTACTTCATCCGGTTCATCAACGATAGATTTGGCGATATACTCGATGAGTTCTTTCATGCTTTCTCCTTGGGTGTCGAGTCCAATCTTGATTTTGGGCTCTTCCTCTTCGTCAGCTTCATCCTTGATTTGAGGTTCTTCCTCTTCGTCGGCTTCGCTTGTGACCTGGGGTTCTTCCTGTTCTTCAGATTCGCTCATGATTTGGGGTTCTCCTTAGTTGTATTGGATTTCTCTAGAATGCCGGCCTTGCTCAGCAGCCTGGCGGCAGTATCTGTCGGTTGGGCACCTTTGCTCAGCCAGTGGCGCGCTTTTTCTTCGTTGATAACCACAGTTTCCGGGTCGGTGAGGGGGTTAAAATGACCGATAATGTCAATGAAAGCTCCATCACGGGGTGAGCGAGAGTCAGCAACGACCAGTCTGTAGTTTGGCTTGCCCTTGGCTCCGGTGCGGCGTAGTCTGATTTTTACCATATTTCTATCTAGTTTCCCAAGTAATTATATTATGCACTATTAACTTGACGTCTGTCAACGGCACTTAATGAATTAGTTGCCAGACAATACTATTAAAGTTATAATTCGGGATATGAAAGTGCACCATCTGCACGGCTGGCAGGCCAGTGTGCCACAGGCTTTCGACATCCAGAGAGAACTGGCCGCCAGGGTTTCCCGGATTAGCGAAATCAATGAGCCACGTTTAATCGCCGGCGTTGATATATCTGTCAGCCGTGCCCGGAGCATAGCCACCGGCGCGGTGGTCGTCATAAATTACCCGGCACTGGAGCTGGTGGAAATGAAAACGGTAACAGGGAAGTTGGACTTTCCGTATATTCCCGGACTTCTTTCTTTTCGGGAGTCACCGCTGGCTCTGGCCGCCTTTGAAAAACTGGCGGCAACGCCCGACCTTATTCTGGTAGATGGGCAGGGGCTGGCCCATCCCCGCCGCCTCGGGCTGGCCTCACATCTGGGGCTTCTTCTGGACGCGCCGACCATCGGCTGTGCCAAATCGCGGCTGTGCGGCAGCTATGGAGAGCCATATGTTACCCCGGGCAGCTGTACCGACCTGGTGGACAGTGGTGAGGTCATCGGGGCCGTCCTGCGCACAAAGACGGCTATAAGCCCGCTCTATATTTCCATTGGTCATAAAGTGGACCTTGAGACTTCCATTCGCTGGGTGCTGGCATGCTGTCGGGGCTATCGTATCCCGGAACCGCTGCGGTTGGCCCACCTGGCGGCGGGCGGGAATCTGAACGAAAAAGAATACGTGCCGGCTCATGAAATGAGCTGTTAGAGTAAACTGTTCTGATAGCAGGGGTGGCATAAATGCAGGAGTTGCTGGATAAACTGGAAGACCTGCGGTCTCGGATTTCAATGGCACTGGTGCATCTTTGACATTGCCGGCAAGGAAGTGGCCGTCAGCAAGTTAGAGAAGGAGTCGGCGCAGCCAGACTTCTGGCTGGACCAGTCCAGGGCACAGGATATCATGCGTCGCCTGGTGGGGCAAAAGAGGACTGCGGAGCGATGGCGAGAACTGGAAAAAAAAGTGATGGACCTGGTCGAACTGGCTCACCTGACCGGAGAAGATGAATCGTTGCAGACAGAGATACTCTCAGAGACAGAGAAGGTCGAGTCGACTCTCGCTCAGCTTGAATTCCAGCTGGCTTTCAGCGGTGAGTTTGATGAGCGCAATGCCATTCTGGCAGTTCATGCCGGTGCCGGAGGCACCGAGTCTCAGGACTGGGCGGAGATGCTGATGCGGATGTACCTCCGGTGGGCCGAACGACGTGGCTACCAGGCAGAGGTACTGGAAAGTACCGCAGGAGAGGAAGCCGGTGTGAAGAGCGTGCTCATTGATATTGCCGGCGACTACGCTTATGGGTACTTGAAAGCGGAGCACGGTGTTCACCGGCTGGTTCGGCTGTCCCCGTTTGATGCCGACCACGCCCGGCATACTTCATTCGCTCTGGTTGAGGTAATGCCAGAAGCTAAAGCGGATGTTGACATTAAAATCGACCCCGAAGATTTGAAAGTGGAAACGTTCCGGTCCAGCGGGCCGGGCGGGCAGCACATGCAGAAGACAAGCAGCGCGGTCAGATTAACTCACTTGGCCACGGGGCTGGCAGTTACCTGCCAGAGCGAGCGCTCTCAGTTTCGTAATAAAGAGACTGCGATGACGATACTCCGGTCGCGCCTGCTGGAGCTGGAACTGAAGAAACGCGCCGAGGAAAAAGCCAAGCTCAAAGGAAAGCATATCGCTGCGGGCTGGGGAAACCAGATTAGAAGTTATATCCTGCATCCGTACAAGATGGTCAAAGACCACCGGACCGAATTTCAGACGAGCAATCCTGATGCCGTGCTCGATGGCGAACTGGACGGCTTTCTGGAAGCCTATCACCGGTCCGGTCTGGGGAGGGAAGGGTGATAAAAAAGGCGGGGCAGTTAATCCTGATTGCCATTTTGCTCTTGGTGCCCTTGAGTCCGGCAACCGTTCGGGCCGCTGACGGGCTGCAGGTGCTGGAGAGCCGGGTTGAAGTTGATTTTCCGATGAAGGTCAATTTCAGTCTCTCCGCGGCCAGCGATGCTTATATCACCGATATCCGTCTGCACTACACTGTTGACCGGATGCACCATGCCGAGGTCATCAGTGAGGTGTCCCTCGAATTTGAACCGGCGGAGATGGTCGATGCGGAGTGGAGCTGGGATATGAGAAAGTCCGGTGGCCTGCCGCCGGGCAGCGGCCTGAGCTACTGGTGGACGGTTAGAGATGCTGCCGGTGGGGAGCTAGAAACCGAACCGGCCACCGTTCAGGTCAATGACGACCGCTATTCCTGGCGCAGCCTGAACGAAGGGTTAATAACCCTGTACTGGTATGAGGGAGATGATGCCTTCGCCCGGGAACTAATGGACACGGCTCAGCGGGCACTAGTGCGTCTGGACAGCGATACCGGCGCTGGCCTGGAAAGCACGGCTGAGATATATATATACGCCAGGTCTGAAGACCTGCTCGGCGCCATGATATTCCCTCAGGAGTGGACAGGGGGCGTAGCCTATACCAGATTCAGTACCATTGCCATTGGCATCCCCCCGGACAGCCTTGACTGGGGAAAACGGGCGATGACTCACGAGCTGACGCATCTGGTAATTCACCAGGTGGTCTTCAATCCCTACAATGACCTGCCCACCTGGCTCGACGAGGGCCTCGCCATGTACGCCGAAGGGCCGCTGGAGCCGGTATTCGTCAACCTGATTGTCAAAGCTATCAATGAAGATAAGCTGATAACGGTGCGCAGCCTCGCCAGCCCCTTTTCCGCTTATGCCGAAGAATCGATACTCGCCTATGCCCAGAGTTACAGTCTGGTTGACTTATTGATTAACAATTATGGGCAGAGTCGGATGCTTGAGTTGCTGAATACCTTCCGTGAAGGGAGCGGCTACGATGAAGCCCTGCGGGAAGTATATGGATTTGATATGGATGGTTTAAATGGGCTCTGGCTCAGCTATATCAGGAAATAAGCCCGTTCCGTATGTGATGAAAATGGAGGAAGGCAAAGTAAAAAAGTCATTCACCATCCATGACCTGCCGGCTTCGGAGCGGCCGAGAGAGCGGCTGCAGAAGTTCGGTGCCGAGGCGCTTTCCGCTCAGGAGATTCTGGCGGTTATTCTGGGCCGGGGCATCTCCGGCGAGTCGGTGATGGTAACCGCCCAGAGGCTTTTAAGCCAGTTCGGCAGTCTCAAAGGGATTGCCGGTGCCTCACTCGAGGAGCTGGCCGGGGTCAGGGGAATCGGCCTCGCCAAGGCGGCGCAGATAAGAGCCGTTTTTGAATTGACCAGCCGGCTCGAAGAGTATCACGGTAGCGAAAAGAAAGAGGTGGTCAAGACGCCGGAAGACGTCGTGGCGCAGGTTCGCAGTCGCCTGAAAAGCAAGAAGAAGGAATATTTTCTGGCGCTTCTGCTGGATACCAGGAATCAGCTGATAAGGGTAGCGGAGGTATCAGTCGGCAGCCTGGACAGCAGCATTGTCCATCCCCGGGAGGTATTCAAAGAGGCGATTTCTGCCAGTGCGGCTTCAGTAATCTTTGCTCATAACCACCCCTCCGGCGACCCGGAAGCCTCCGAGGATGATATCAGCTTGACCAAACGCCTCGCCGAAGCGGGTGAGATTATGGGCATCGATGTGCTGGACCATGTTATCATTGGAGACCGGAAACACCTGAGCCTGAAGAGGGAAGGTATGTTCTGATATCGATAGCAAGAAAGGAGTAGGTAATGTCAGACGAGTCCATGTTCGAAAAATTGAATAATGCCCTTATCGCCGGCGACAAAAGCGGTCTGGAGCAGGGGGTTGGTGACGCTCTGAAAGAAGGTGTCACGCCCTCGGACATCATTGAAAAAGGGATGTCGCCCGGTATGAAAGAGGTGGGCGAACGATTCGCCCGCTATGAGATATATCTGCCGGAAATGATGATGGCGGCGGAGGCATGGGAGGGCGCGATGCAGATTCTGGAGCCGAAACTGCTGGAATCGGGGAGCGAGCGGAAGAAAGCAGGCCGGGTGGTCATCGGCACGGTGAAGGGGGATATCCACTCCATCGGGAAAAACATCGTCGGGGCGCTGTTAAAGATGAGCGGCTTCGAGGTATTCGACCTCGGAGTTGATGTTAACGCTTCCGCCTTTGTCATCAAAGCGGAGGAAGTCGGTGCTGATATCATTGCCGTTTCGGCGCTGATGAGCACCACCATCCCGCAGCAGAAGAGCATTATCGAGCACCTTGAGGCGCGTGGCGCGCGTGGCAAATACTGTGTACTGGTCGGCGGCGGCTCGACCAGCCAGGAGTGGGCGGACAACATCGGTGCTGACGGATACGGCAGGACCGCCGGTGATGCGACCACTCTGGCGTTGAAAGCGGTAGCGCAGAAATAGAAAGGAGCCGGGTGTATGATTAGTTTCGGGACGGTCGTGGAGAGGGCCCTTGCCGGCCCCATCTGCACGGAGCGGGATTTTGAACTCAGTATCTTCGTGCCCAATTTGCGCAAGGCGGTTGAGAAGTACGGCATTAAATATGACCCGCAGAACCCGGTGCCCTCCGATGATGACCTTGCGGACAGGGTCTGGCAGGCGGGAATGGAGTTTCTGGTCGAGACCGGGGTCTACTGTGTTGATACCGAGCGGCGGATTCTCTTCAGCCCTGAAGAAATAGAGGGTGCGCTGGCATCAGGCCCGCGCGGTCGTGTCTTCGGCGAGGGCAAAGATGCCCGGGTTATGCCCAGGCGTGTCCCCGAAGATAAGACATTGCCGTGGTGTTCGGTTGGACCGACCTCCTCGCCGCTTTCATCGGAGTTGCACTATGTCAACCTGGTAAAGGCACACGCTGAAAATCCGTTGGGGGATGGGATTACCATACCCTGCCTCACCAGCGTAGATGGGCAACCGATTGTTGGCGGCAGTCCTCTGGGGATAGAGGGCGCCATCAGGGCGGTACTGCTGACGCGCGAAGGCATGCGCCGTGCCGGGCGACCGGGGATGCCCATCGTCAATGGCGTTACCACGGCGGCCAGGGCACAGGAACACATCGCTGCCAGCCACTTCGGCATCCGCCAGACGGACGCGCTGGAAATCGGTACCATCCACGAGATGAAAGTGGATTTTGACACCATGAATAAGATAGCCTATTCGCTGGCTGCCGGGAACCTGATTTTTGCCGAGAACGGGGTCATACTGGGCGGACTGGCCGGCGGACCGGCCGGCGTGGCGGTGGTGACCGCCGCCTACAATCCGGTGGACCTGCTGCTTCTGCGGGGCGCCATACAGCACCCCTTCCCGACCCATTTTGACCTCGGTGTTACCTCGGCACGGGACACTCTCTGGCCGCGCAGCGTGGCCAACCAGGCCGTTACCCGGAATAGCTCCCTGC
>JBARQF010000185.1:0-1554 GCA_049643605.1 Dehalococcoidales bacterium | reverse complement strand
CAAGTACGACGATGCCTTTATCGCCTACCTCAACGGCAAGGAGATTCTCCGCGTGGGCGTCTTCGATGGCAGCGGAGTTAGGGCTTCGGATATAGAAGAACATGAGAGAAAAGACTGGGAGTATTTCAAAATCGACGACCACCGTAATCTTTTGCGTGATGGAAAAAATTTGCTGGCCATCGAAGGGCATAACGAGGACGATGACAGCCGCGGTTTTACCCTCAATCCTTACCTGGTCGCCCTGCGAAATGGGAAACCCGGAGTGAACAGTCCCGTAAGGGACGCCTTGCGGCGGAACATCGAATTCACCGGCCTGAACAATGTCTCCGGGGTAACGGTCAATGCAAACTATTCTTCCGGCAGCAAGATGCTCGTTGCCATGGATAGGCACAACGGGGAAGCTCTCTGGAAACACGACGCAGAATACTCTTTCCGCCACAACACCATTGCAATGGCATCCAACAAAGTCTTCTGCATCGATGGTATGAGCGAAGCCAAGCTGGCCTACTTTAAACGCCGAGGGCTCAACTTCGACAAAGAACGCACCCTGTACGCATTAGATGCGCGGACGGGAGGATTGCTTTGGAAGACCAATGAGGGCGTTTTCGGTACATGGCTCGGTTATTCGGTGGAGCAAGATGTTCTGCTCCAGGCAGGCAGCCGGTCCGGGGACCGGGCAAGGGATGAAGCGGGCAAAGGTATGGCGGCTTACAGGGGTTCGGACGGCAAGGTACTCTGGAGAACCGACGATAGCTATAAGGGGCCCCCAATACTCTACCATAACTGGGTTATAACGCAAACCGGCGGCGGCAGTGGTTCTGCTCGCGCTGAGGCGAAGGTTTTTGACCTGCTTACCGGAAAGTACGTCATGCGCGAACATTCGATGACCGGCCAGACCATTCCGTGGACATGGGTCAGGTTCAAGGGATGCAATACGGCAATAGCCAGTGAGAACCTGCTTACATTTCGGTCGGCTTCAGGAGCATTTGTGGACTTGACCAGAGGGCAAGGTACAGCCAGCATCGGCGGATTCAAGTCCGGCTGCACGTCGAATTTGATCATCGCCAACGGCGTGCTGAATGCCCCGGACTATACCAGGACCTGCGTGTGCAGCTACCAGAACCAGGCATCACTTGCCTTAGTCCACATGCCGGAAGTAGTGCATTGGACTTTTGACTACTACGCCTCTCCGAGTGCAGTGGTCCCAGTTAAGCAAGTCGGTATCAACTTTGGTGCCCCTGGCAACCGCTATGCCGAAAACGGTACTTTGTGGCTGGAATTCCCGAGTATTGGGGGACCATCACCGGATATTCCCGTTCGGGCCAAATATGAAGACCCTCGGTGGTTCCGCCATCACAGCTCACGAGTGAATGGCAAGCATAACTGGATAGCCGCTTCAGGTGTAACAGGGCTTCGGGAAGTCTCCATCCGTATGTTTATTCAACCAGGAAAGAATCCATCAAGTGTTGACGCCTTCGACAAGCACATCGACCAAATTCCTACCTGGCAGGAAGAGCAAATCATGGGTGCTTTTGAAAGCCCCAGACCTTATAC
>JBARQF010000184.1:0-13716 GCA_049643605.1 Dehalococcoidales bacterium | reverse complement strand
GCATAGTATCGGCATCACCGGTAACGATGACCGTATCAATGTCCTGCTGGCTGGCCTGGTAGCTCAGTGCTCCCAGTATGTCATCGGCTTCATAGCCGTCAAGCTCGAAGATGGGGATGCGAAAGGTCTCAACCATCTGCTTCACCCGGTCTATCTGGCTTATCAGTTCCGGGGGAGTCGGTGGGCGGTGCGCCTTGTACTGGTCAAAAAGCTGGTGGCGGAAGGTGGGGCCTTTTTTATCAAAGGCGATGGCGCAATGGGTAGGCTTGAGGTCGTTCAGGGTCTTAAGCAGCATCTGGGTAAAGCCGTAAACAGCGCTGACAACCTCGCCGGTCTGGCTTACGGTCAGTCGCACCGGCGACCGGCTTGTCTGGAAAGCATGGTAAGCACGGTGGATGATAGCATTGCCATCAAACAGAACGAGGAGCGGCTTTTCCATAGTTAAATTATAACAGAGCAGGGGGTGGGAAAGAAGGGATGGGAGAGTTCAGGCTTCCTCAGTCGGTTGCAGGAGTTTCTCTTCCTGATAGCGCTGCTGGATATATTTGTAGATGGCAACACCGGTGGCGGTCAACGGTCCGGCCAGCAGGAGTCCCCAGAAGCCGGCAAGGTAAGCCCCCAGGACAAGCATAAAAATCATCAGCGCAGGATGGATGCGCAGATAGCCACCCTGAACTCGAGGCACCAGCAGGCCGTTCTCCAGTAACTGGACAGACAGGAAAAGGACAATTACCCAGATTACCTTGTCCGGAGCCATGGCCAGGGCTATAATCGCCACCGCGGCGCCGCTTATCCAGGGTCCGAGCGTCGGGATGAGTTCTCCTATGCCAGCCAGAATTGCCAGCACGGGGGCAAACGGTATTTTCAGAATGAGCAGGCCGACGAAAATCAGGTACCCCACAATCAAACCGAGCATCAACTGGGCACGAATATAGCGACCAAGTACTCTTTCGATTATGCCGACCAGGTTCCTGACGTGCTCGGCGATTCCGGGGGGGAACGCAGAGTAAACGTGAGTTTTCATTTTGTCGGAATCCTTCAGTGCGTAGAAGAGGAACAGTGGTAATGCCGCCAGACCGAGCACAAGGCTGAAAGTTTCCGGCACAAAAGAGATGCCCTTGACCAGGGTATCACGAATGGCGTTACCCAGTGCCACGCCAGCTTCCAGAAGCGCTCTGTCCACCTCAACGCGGATTTCCGGTGGGAATTGCTCCCTTATGACTTCAAGCCATTTTGTAATTTGAAAGATGCTTTGACTGATGAAGTAAGGGGCGCCAGTGGCCAGGTTCAGGGAAGCATCGATGACAGCGGTGGCAATTACATAGGAGAAAATGGCCAGAAGCGCCAGTAGAACAAAGAATACGATAAGGATGGACAGGACACGTTTGAACTCCAACCATCTTCCCGGTCTGGGAAACTTCGCTTCCATCCAGGTAATAATCGGAGACAACAGGTAGGCAAACACCAGCCCGAGAGCAAATGGAAATATAACCGTTCTCAGAAGGTAAAGGACCCAGAGAAAAATGACTGTGCCGAGCACTAGAATCACCAGTCGCCAGTGTCGGCTGAAGAAATGAGTCATTGCGGCTACAGTTCTCCCCTTAACTTACCGGAGATAAGTACAGAAATCGGACACAAGATAAAACTATGGAGCCGGTTGGTTATTCGCCTGGTTTTCTTTTACCCAGCTTCTCTTCGACGCGGTGTTCGGCGGCGACAGCGGCTTCCTTGGCCTTTTCCGCAGCTTCTTTCGCCTTTTCGGCGGCGGTTTCGGCCTTTTCTTTCAGCATAGCCCGGGTTTCCTTACCCGGCTGGGGTGCATATAGGAAGCCAACGGCCACGCCAATAACGGCGCCTAGAAGAAATCCAATAGCGAAACTGGCACCAGTATCTTTTTCAGCCATCTCTACCTCCTTATTTTCTTCTGGTAAATCCACTGAACAGGCCGACTGCCTGTCGTACACCCTGAACAAAGGCAGCCAGCTGCGCCAGTGGTCTTGACACCTCTTCCTCTACAGTTGTGGAAATGTTCTCAACCCGTTTGGCGGTAGACTTTACCGAGTCCAGTATCGGCTTCAGCTTGCGATACAGCATAAAGGCCAGTATGCCAACGGAAATGACAACGATGGTGACGCCGAAGCCAAGGATTACTATTGCCAGGTCACGGAACCATTCAATACCCACTGGTTCTTACCTCCGTTGATAACAGATTGCCATAACATTGTAGCCATCTTGTCAAGCAATGTAAAGAGATAGCCGGCTAAAAGTCGCTTAGCGGTGCTCTGACAACGGGTTTGAGGAATGAAGTATCGTTGTGCCTGGTGAGAATAAACTGCTCGTCCTGATAGGTTAAAATGGAGATGCCGCAGGTATCCTGTCTGGTTTTCCAGAAATGGCTGTTGTCCAGTCCCAGCATTGTACAGAGCATGATTTTGTTCACCACGCGGTGCCCGACGATTAATATAATACCGTGGTGACCTGCTATAATTCTGTTTCTGAATCGAATAACCCTTCGGGCAACATCTTCCAGGCTCTCACCGCCGGGCATACTGACCTGTTCTGGATGAGTTACCCACTTGGTGTACAGGTCTTCGTATTTCTCTTTTACCTCTTCATGCGACAGCCCCTGCCACTGGCCAAAGTCGAAGTCGATGAGGTCAGGGTCAGCGTTTACTTTTAGTTTATGAGGTCGGGCGATGATTTCGGCAGTTTCACGCGCCCGTTTCAGGGGACTGGAGTAAACGGCTTCTATCGCTGACGTGCTTAAATATTCGGCCAGCAGTTTCGCCTGTTTCACTCCCGTTTCACTTAAATCAATGTCAATCTGGCCCCGGAACACCTCGGCCACGTTCCATTCCGTTTCACTATGTCTGGCGAGTATAATCTCAGCCATTGTTTGCCTCCTGGACCCAGTGCATATTAGACAGGATGCGTAAAATGTGTCAAGAAATCGACTTAAAATACCTTTCGATTAAACATTTTTTCGTGATATACTATAGGGCAAAGCGGGGAGGATGTATTGAAGGGTAAAGACTTACTTTCCATAGCTGACTTGAACCGCGAGGACATACCGTTACTAATCTCCCGCGCCATTGAATTGAAAGAGGAAGGCTGGCGTCATTCCCTCAGTGAAAAGGCCCTGGCTCTGGTATTTGAAAAGCCGTCGTTGCGGACGCGGATAAGCTTTGAGATAGCTATGCGTCAGCTGGGTGGCTATGCTATCTACCTGTCTCCCGCAGAGGTCGGCCTGGGGAAAAGAGAACCAGTGCCGGATGTGGCCCGAGTTCTTTCCCGGTACGTGGATGCCATTGCTGCCCGCACCTTCTCACACGAAACGCTGGAGCTGCTGGCCCAGTACGCGGATGTGCCGGTAATCAATGCCCTGTCCGACCTGGAACATCCCTGTCAGGCGCTGGCGGATTTGCTTACTATTCAAGAAAAGAAGGGCGAACTGGAAGGATTGACCCTGGCTTACGTGGGCGACGGCAACAACGTGGCGCACAGCCTCATGCTGGCGTCAGCACTGGCCGGAATCCATTTCCGGATTGCCTCGCCGGCGGGCTATCAGATACGTGACGACTTACTGGAACTGGCGCGGAGCTATGCCATAGAGAGCGGCACCGAAATCCTGTGCACTGAGGACCCGCGTCAGGCGGTTCATGAGGCTGACATCGTTTATACGGATGCATGGACGAGCATGGGACAGGAAGACGAAAGCGAGAAGCGGCACCGGGCGTTCGCTGGATACCAGATAGACGATGAACTTCTGGCGCAGGCAGAAGAAGGCGCCATACTTATGCACCCTTTGCCCGCCCACCAGGGAGAGGAAGTGGCCAGAGGTGTCCTCGACAGCCCGCAGTCCGTGGTCTTTGACCAGGCGGAGAACCGGATGCATTTGCAGAAGGCGCTGCTCGCGGAGATGCTCGGCGGTCTTGAGATACCGTTGATGAAGTACGAGTAGGAGGGGACGGAATGTATACGCTGAAGACAATCGTCAATCGTGGCTGGTACCCGACCCTGATAACAGTGCTGGCGGTGCTCGGTGTTCTCTATAAGTGGCCGATTGAGTGGATAACGCCGGCGCTCATCTTTATTCTGGCCCTTGGGTTGGTGGTAACCGTGATAAAAGCCAGGGAGCGGCAGCTGGAACGTGCCGCATTCAGGTTACGGCAGCTGGCCGAATATTTTCATCGCCGTTTTATGGGAGACTCAACGCTGTCCATATTTGTCATTATCGACAGCCTTTTCAATATCGACAATCCGAAACTGTGGGACTGGGCAAGGGCCTGCGATATGTCACAACGCATTTTCAATAGCTGGTGCGGCAGCTTCACCAACCGTATGGGGAGCGATATCGGCGTTACCAAGCTGGACGATTACCTGTCTACCTACCTCGACGAACTGTGGCAGATAAACGGTCAGTATTACGACTTTGTGGAGCAGTTTTATGAAATTGCGGTGAAGGTGGAAATCCCGCAGGAGACACTCGAGCAGTACCGTAAATTCGTAATGGAATACAACGCCTTCGCCCAGAACTTCCGTGAATATGTTACCGAGTTAAGGAGCGTTGCTAGGACCGGTATTGAACCCCCCAGTATAAAAATGGCTCAGGAAATCGTCAAGGTGGACAAGGTGGGGGAGTAGAGAGTGTGGCGGAAGGTAAGCCAATTGTGGCGATTGTGGGGCGGCAGAACGTGGGCAAATCCACGCTGCTCAACAGGATGGTGGGGAGACGGCTGGCGATTGTCGAGGATTCACCGGGTACAACCAGGGACCGGGTCATCGCTTCCGTATCCTGGCATGATGTGGCATTCACTGTGGTCGATACCGGCGGTTTGGAATTTGATGCCCGCTCGGCGGTTGCCCACGGTGTTCAAGAGCAGATAGAGGCGGCGATTACCGGGGCCGATGTTATTATTTTCCTGACGGACGTAAAGAGCGGCGTAATCGCGGCCGATATAGAGATGGCAGACAGGCTGCGCCGGGTGGAAAAGCCGGTGCTGCTGGTAGTCAACAAGGCAGACAACGAAAAGCTGGAGGCAGAGGTGGTGGAGTTCTACCAGCTGGGGCTGGGGGAACCTGTCGCCATCAGCGCCTACCACGGGCGTGGCACTGCGGAACTTCTGGACAGAATCGTGGCTCTGGTGCCGGCTCCGGCGTTGGCTGCGGCCGAACCGGAGCTCATGAAAATAGCCATTGCTGGTCGGACCAATGTGGGCAAGTCAATGCTGCTAAATGCCCTGGTTGGTGAAAAGAGAGCCATCGTGGATGACGCTCCGGGAACGACTCGTGATGCCACTGATACAGTAATTGACTTCGATGGGCAAAGTGTGTTACTTATTGACACAGCCGGTATACGGAAGCGGGGGCGGATTGAGAGGGGAGTGGAGCAATACAGCGTGCTCCGTGCTCTGCGGGCAATTGACCGGGCGGACGTTGTCTTGCTGGTACTGGACGCTATGGAGATAGTAACCGCTCAGGACATGCACATCGCTGGCTTTATCCAGCAGGCGGCCAAAGGGGTGGTAGCGGTGGTCAATAAGTGGGACCTGGTGGATAATAAAGACCTGGGCGAGTGGGACCGGTACCTCAGAAGTCAATTTAAGTTTATGGCCTATGCCCCTTTAATCTACATTTCGGCGAAGTACGGAGAGGGCGTGAACCGTGTTATACCGGAAGCGCGCCAGGTCTACGAGCAGAGAGGAAAAAGGCCGGCCACTGCTGAGGTTAATAACGTTGTTCAGCAGGCGGTAGCGGCCCATATACTGCCGCGTAAGGGACACAAGCGGCTGAAAATTTTTTACGCGACCCAGGCGGAAGTGAACCCGCCGACCTTTATTTTCTTCGTCAATGATGCTAAACTGGTACACTTTTCATATCACCGTTATCTGGAGAGCAGATTGCGTCAGGCATTTGGTTTCGCCGGAACACCGCTTCGTCTGGTTTTCAGGACAAGAGGGGAGGAGCCATGATTGCTGCTAAATTGGTTGCCGTAGCTCTTATTGGTTATTTTCTTGGCGCCATTCCCTTTGGCGTGCTGATAGCGCGGCGAAGCGCCAAAGTAGATGTTACCAGCCACGGAAGCGGCAAGAGCGGCGCCACCAACGTGTTAAGGGTGGCCGGGAAAAAAGCAGCAGGCGCGGTTCTCGTTTTAGATATTCTCAAGGGCTTTCTGCCGGTGGTGATTGCCGCCCTGATATTCAACGGTGAATATGTGTTGACTGGCAGCGCGAGCCCTTGGTGGCTTTCCAGAAGTGCTCAGGTACTGGCGGCACTTGCGGCGATTGCCGGCCACAAGTGGTCGGTGTTTCTTCACTTCGGCGGGGGCAGAGGTGTGGCGACCTTCTTTGGCGGATTGCTGGCTTTGTGTCCGGCGGCAGCGCTGTTCGGTGGCGAAATCCTGCTTCTTGGCGCGTGCCTGACCAGATACGCGTCGCTGGGTTCGATATCGGGGGCGGTCGCTGCCTATGCCATACTGATTCCTCTTACTATACTTAATGGATTTCCCGTCGAGTATCTGGTTTATTCGCTCGTCGGCGCTGTCTTCATCATCGTCGTTCACCGCGACAATATCGGCCGGCTGCTGATGGGTACGGAGCGCCGGATTGGTGAACGGGCCAAGACGTGAGGTGGGCCGCCAATTTCAGGTTCAAAAACCAAGACCTTCCTAAATGCCCGCAATTAAGCTAAAATAAGGTATGCTCAAAGTCGGTATCATTGGTACTACCATATGGGGCATTACTTTAGCTGTCATCCTGGCGGAGAAGAGAATAGATGTTGGTTTATGGGCTCGCACCGAAAAGGAAGCCCGGAAGTTACAGAAGAGCGGGCCCGACCCGGATGAGACACCAGACGTAGCCTTCCCGCCCAAAGTCCTCATCACTCATAAGATTGAAGAAGCCCTTGATGAGGCCAGGGCGGTGATTCTGGTGGTGCCCTCCCAATCAATGCGGCAGAACATCAAATTGATAGCTGGTCACATTGGTAAATCGATGCTCGTTATCAGCGCTGCCAAGGGGCTGGAGATTGGCAGCGGCCTTCGTATGTCACAGGTAATTGCCGAGGAGATAAACCACCGTTTTCACTCCAATATCTGTGTGATATCAGGGCCTAACCTGGCCAGAGAGATTTTATGTGGCCGGCCGGCAGCTACAGTGGCTGCTGCCGAAGATGGCTCGGTGGCGAGGCGGGCGCAGAGAGTGCTCACCACATCGAACCTCTGTGTTTTCACCAATACGGACGTTGTCGGTATAGAGTTGGGTGGGGCACTCAAGAATATCATCGCTCTCGGTGCCGGTATTGCCGATGGGCTGGGCTATGGCGACAATGCCAAGGCTGCCTTCATGACGCGGGGACTGACAGAGATTACCGCGCTCGGTGTTGCCATGGGGGCAAACCCGCTTACCTTCTCGGGGCTGGCCGGACTGGGCGATGTCATCACCACCTGTGCCAGCCCGTTAAGTCGCAACCACTACGTTGGTATGGAACTGACCAAAGGTCGGTCGGTGACGGAGATATTAAGCAACATGAGTGGTGTTGCCGAGGGAGTGACCACCACGCTCGTTGCCCGTAACCTGGCGGATAAACTCGGTCTGGAGATGCCGATTACGGAAAGAATATATCAGGTTCTCTACGAGGATGCTGACCCGCGCGAGGTGGCGGCGGAGATGATGGGCGCAAATGTCAGGCACGAGTTATCCGGAAGACGCTGGCGGCTGTTCTCTTTATTCAAGCGTCATAAGCCACCGCAGAACAACAGGTAACCAGACCTTTATACGTAACTGACCCTGGCTCAGGAGCCGGGCTTTTTACCGTCCTTTTTTGCTGGACCGAGAGTATCGGAAAGTTCCTCAAAGAGCTTGCGCTGCTCTTTGGTTAGCGATTCCGGCGTCACCACCCGCAGCTTTACTATCTGGTCGCCATGTCCGTTCCGTCGCAGGTGAGGAATGCCCTTGTTCTTCAGGTGGAACTCTCTTCCTGTCTGGCTCCCTGAAGGGATGGGGATTTTGTTATTGCCGTAAAGGGTGGGTATTTCAATCTCATCGCCGAGCGCTGCCTGCACAAAGTTCACCGGCAATTCATAAATGATGTCGTCGCCGTCCCTCACGAAAAGTTCATGTTCCAGCACCCCGATGGTCACATAAAGGTCACCTGAAGAGCCGCCCCTCAAGCCCACATCTCCCTCACCGCTGAGGCGTATCCGGGTGCCAGCCTGTATGCCGGCCGGAACTCTGACCGAAATTCGGCGCTTCTGTTTTTCCCGCCCCTTTCCTTTGCACTGTGGACACGGCTCGGATATGACCTGTCCTTCTCCCTGGCAGCGATTGCATACGGTATTGTTGATGAAGCTGCCGAAGAGGCTGCGCTGGACACGGCGCACCTGGCCGGTGCCATTGCAGTCCGAGCAGCGAACAGGGTGACTGCCCGGTTTGGCGCCCGTACCGTGACAATCAGTGCATAGCTCGGTGCGTTTTACCTCGATTTCTGTATCACAGCCGAAAGCGGCTTCTTCCAGCGAGATGGTTTCTTCGTAATGCAGGTCCGCGCCTGGCTGCGGGGCATTGCGGGTGGCGTACTGCATGCCGCTGAAGAAAGTGTCAAAGATGTCGCCAAAGCCGCCGAAGTCAAAGCCCTCAAAGCCACGGCCAAAAAAGCCGTTGCCATCAGCGTGGCCGAACTGGTCATAGCGGGCACGCTTATCGGGGTCGGAGAGTACCTCGAAAGCCTCGTTTATTTCCTTGAACTTCGCTTCCGCCCCGTCATCACGGTTGTGGTCGGGGTGGTTCTTGAAAGCGAGCCGGCGGAACGCCTTTTTGACCTCTCCCGCAGCGGCATCCCTTGGTATGCCAAGGACTTCATAGTAATCTCGTTTCTGCGCCATTTATAATACCTGTTTCAAACTTTATGCTTAAGAACTAAAGCGCCGGTTTAATAGGGCAAAATCAGGTTCCGGAAACCAATCCGTGCACAGTATCTCTACTATGATACTAACAAGCCCAATTTCAACTGTCAAGAAAAAGGCGACAAAAGCCTATTGACTGAAATAGAACAAATGTGCTAAATTCTGGTTGCTTGATTTTTGAAATGGGCCGCAAGGCTGGAGTGAACAGACACGGGGCTATGGAAGCCGAGTATTCCATTGAAGAGCTTTACGGAGTTGAGCGCGATTTACCGCCGGAATTCTGCCGTTACCGGGACGAAGGGTGTGACCTTGCTGTTTCGTGTCTCAATTGCCCCTTCCCACAGTGCGTCTATGAGCAACCCGGCGGAAGGCAGCACTGGCTGAAAATGATACGGAATCGGGAAATAATCACGCGGTTTACCAAAGAAGGTAAGGAGATAAAAGAACTGGCCCTGATGTTCGGGATAAGTACCAGGACGGTGCAGCGGGCACTGGGCAAAACTCTGGCAAAAGGAGAACAGTCTGAAAATGAATGAAACGCTTCCGGCACAGTTGGCAAGATTGGAGCTTGACCGCACCAGGGGTTACCAGGAGCTTATCGATTTCTATTATGGTCGGCAGTGGAGTGGCAGGGAGAGGAGAGGAGAAAGACGCCTAACCTTCAACTACGCCAAGGTATTCATTGATAAAATGACATCATACCTGATGTCGGGCATTCACTTCGCTGTTGATGCGATGGAGGATTCAGAGGAAGCAAAAGACAGAGCCCGGCGGGTAGAAGAGGCTCTGTATGGGGTTTATGAGGAAAATAATCTGGAGCAGCTCGACCTGGAGACGGAGATCGATTGTGCCATACTCGGCGATGCCTGCTACAAGGTCATCTGGGATATGACGGAGAAAAAGGTCAGGGTGACTGCCCCGGATATCCAGGGTATCTATGCATGGTGGCTCGGGGACGATACCTCCAGAGTGTGGCGGGTGGCTTCCAGATATATACTATCGGCGGAAGAGACCGAGCTTCTTTATCAGACAAAGCCCAAGAACAAGACGGCTACTGTGGTGGAGATATGGACGGAGCAGGACTTTGCGCTGTACCTGGACAACGTGCCGATAGAGAAGAAGCCAAACCCGTACGGGTTCATTCCCTTCATTATTTACCCCAATCTGCGTGAGCCGAAAAAATTCTGGGGCGTGTCCGACCTGCCTCAGATTATGGAATCGCAGCGTGAGCTTAACCGGGCGATGAGTCAGCTATCACGGATACTGGAACTTTCCGGCAATCCAATCGCCGTTCTGGAGAACGTGGAAGAATCAGAGGATATCGCCATCAGGCCCGGGGCGGTGTGGAATATACCGGAAGACGCCAAGGCCTACCTGCTCGACCTGCTACAGGGCGGTGGCGTTAACCTGCACATCAATTACATCGACCTGCTCTACCGTACCCTGCATGACATTTCGGAATCGCCCCGCTCCGCCTTCGGCGGTACGGAGAGAGACCTTTCCGGGGTAGCGCTTGAGATTGAGCTTCACCCGCTGATGCAGAAGGTGCGGCGGAAGCGAATCATCCGTAACGCGGTGTACAACCGCCGGAATGAGATGGTTCTGCGGCTGCTGGAAAAGTACCGCGGTGCGGACTTTGGCAACAACCATTTGCGGGTGGTATGGGGGCCGGTGCTGCCCCAGGACGTAACCCGACAGGTAAACAACGAACAGGTACTCGTCCAGAACGGCATTCACTCCCGAAGGCGTGCCATGGACGACCTGGGGGTGAGAGACCCTGACAGCGAGTTCAAGCGGTGGCTTGAAGAGCGGGAGACCATATTAAAAATGAACCAACAGCTTAACGCCAGGCCGGTGAGAAACGAAAAGCGAGAGAGGGTTTTGGCGACTCATGCGGAAGGTGTTGAGGAATAACCAGCAGGAGGCATAACGGTGGCTGATGAAGAAAAAGAAATGACAGATGAGTTGGCAGCGCTCCGGGAGGAGGTGGAGAGGCTAAAAAGGGAGAAGGAAGCATTCAGCCGTGAGCTTGAGGCTAAAGAAGCGGCCACAGGCGAGCTTGAGGAGGCACTGGCGACCAGGGATGCTGAGATTGCCGGCCTGAAGCAGACCATCACCGAATCAGAAGGGAAACTGGCTCATATAAATGATTTGCTATCTCAGGCAGTGGCCAGCTACCGGGAACTGGTGGTGACGGCGAATCCGGAGATACCGCCCGAGCTCATAACCGGCGATTCGGTTGAATCAGTGGACGAATCCCTGCAGAGCGCCAGAGCCCTGGTCGAAAAAGTGAAACAGGGCATCGAAGAGGAAACTTCAAGGACCAGGGTGCCAGCCGGGGCGCCGCAGCGGGCACCGGTCGACCTTTCAGTTCTGTCTCCGCGGGAAAAAATAGAATACGCGATAGGAGGTAAAAGATAAATGGCTTTAACACTGGCGGAAGCAAGTAAATTATCCAATGACATGCTGCTCCAGGGCGTGGTGGAGACCATCATCAAGGAGTCACCCGTCCTGCAGCGGCAGCCCTTCATTGAAATCGTCGGCAACGGGCTGACCTACAACCAGGAGAAGACCCTGCCCAGCGTGGATTTCTACGATGTTGGCGATACCTGGGCGGAGTCTACGCCCACCTTTGAACAGATAACCGCCAACCTGAAGATTATGGGCGGGGATGCCGATGTGGACAACTTTCTCAAGACAACCCGGAGCAATATCCAGGACCTGGAGGCGGCGGTGGTCGAGTTGAAGGCCAAGGCGGTCAAGGACAAGTTCGAGGAGACCTTTATCTATGGCGATAGCGCGACCAGCGCCAAGCAGTTTGATGGCCTGAGGGTGCTGATTGACCCCACCACGGCCAGCGACCAGGTCATTGCTATGGGAGATACCGGGGCTACTCTCACCCTGTCCAAGCTCGATGAGCTCATTGATGCCGTCAAGGGCGGCAAACCGGATATGCTCATCATGAGCCGCCGGTCGCGGCGCAAAATCAACGCTCTGGTAAGAGCCAGCGGCGGTCTTGTTGATAATGACCGTGACCAGTGGGGTAACTTCGTGCAGCTCTGGGATGGCATTGCCATCGGCGTCAATGACTGGATTTTGGACACTCACGCGGTGAGCGGCAGCGTTGAGACCGGGACTACCGGTGGCGATTGCTCCGCTATCTACGCCGTCCAGTTCGGGGAGTGGGCGCTGTGCGGACTGACCGCCCCCGGCGGGCTGACCGTGGAGCCGATAGGCTCCATGGAGAGCAAGGACGCCACCAGGACCAGGGTCAAATGGTACGTCTCGCTGGCGTTATTCAGCGCGGTCAAGGCGGCGGCTTTAATCGGGGTGAAAGATTAAAAAAGCAGCGGGGGGAGGGGATTACCCTCCCCCTCTTTCAAGGAGGTAAGAGATGGTACTGGCAGTAATAGAGCATACGGAATATCCCTTTGCCAAAGGAGACCTGACTTCGGATGGTGTCCAGTGGTCGGCGGAGGTTGATACCACCACCGCGGACACCGACGTCGAGGTGGAGTGCGTCACCGTCAGGCCGCCGGCGCTTGGCGAGGTAATAGAAATCGAGTTCGGCCTGACGGCGGCATTCCGGGCCGTGTCTTCATCTACGGCTGACCTGACCTACAAGTGGCAGGGGAGGAACAAGGGCGGCACCTGGGTCGATTTGCACAGCGCCGTGACCAAGACCGATATCGGTACGAGCTATGTTGAAGAGACCCGCAGCGGCCGCTTCCAGATGGTCAGCAATTTTAATTCCCTGCCTTTTGAGGTGAGGCTGGTCATCCAGTGCAATGAGGCCAATGAAGGCCGGGCCAGGGTGAAGAACTCAGGTTATGTTCGAGTAAGATATTCTGCGTCGTGAGGTGAGAGGTGAGTTTTATTTATGACCCAACTCTGGTTCTTTATCTGCCGCTTCAGGTTATCGATGGCAGCCCGTTTATGTCCCGGGATGTCTACGGCCACCGGTGCACGGTAACCGGGGCCAGATGGACGCCTCAGGGCAGGAGCTTCGACGGCAGCGATGACATAATCAATTGCGGTAATGCGTCGATATTTGATATCACCAGCTCAATCACGCTCGAGGCATGGGCGAATCTGTCGGCGGCGGCGGGGGCAAGCAAGTGGCCTGGCATACTTGATAAGAATGACAGCTATTCACTGCGGATAAACGAGAACAGCACCAATATATACGGCCGGTTCAAGATTGATGGCATTACCAGATTCAGCCCCTACTATACGGCGATGCTGGAAACGTGGTATCACGCGGTTATCACCTATTGCGGCCACTATTTACGCCTGTATATCAACGGCGTGGAGCAAACGCCGGCAACCTCGGTAACGGGCACCATAGACGTTACCACAAACGATGTCCAGCTGGGCCGGGTCGCGGCAGCATTTTATCTAAACGGCCTTATCGGTGAGGCCAGAATTTACCGCCGTGCCCTGATGCTGCCGGAAATCCAGCGTAATTATCTGGCGACGAAATGGAGGTACCGATGAATTATCGTGTGAGAATCGACCTGAGCTTTGCCAGCGAGGCTGATGCCCGTTCGTTGATGGACTATGCCAGGGAAGCAAGCGGCAAAGCCGTCAGCATCAATGAAGGCCGGGATAGTGAGGAAATTTCCTTCTGCGACTTTGAACTCTGCGGCCATGATGAGGGCCTGCCCTGCACTAGGCTGGAGAGATTGGAAGTCAGGAAGACTGCTATCTAGGTAAAGGGGAAGCTGGAAGGGGCGAAGCCCATTCAAAAAATCCTATTCCCCCTCTCCTTTGAAGGAGAGGGGGACCAAGGGGGAGAGGTAGTTATGAATTTG
>JBARQF010000183.1:0-1792 GCA_049643605.1 Dehalococcoidales bacterium | reverse complement strand
GGTTTGAGATTTGGTCTTGGAAAGCCGATAATTCAAGTTTTTCGATTCTGTTACTGAGGCGTGTTATCTGCCCTTTGAGGCTCTTAATCTTGTTATCTATATATGAATATACTGGATCAACGTGGTTATTTTCTGCCATTTTCTTAACTCATATAATGCGGTACGCAAATTCGTTGCTAATATGGGAAATTATAACACTTGTAAGTTGGTTGTCAATATATAGTGTTATAAAGTCTGTCTTATACTATCCACCCCCCTCACTCATTATCCGTCGGCATCAGCTTCACCTCCCCCCACACCCCCAGCCGGTCGTCCTTGATGATGACCACGCCTTTAAGCCGCCCGATACCCTGCGCAAACTCGATGCCCTTCTCTATGTCCGCCACTTCGCTGACCCGGTTGCCGATGGCGGTGGCCGCGGCATCGGCCAGCGTGGCGGAGCCGGCCAGCGCGATGACCGCGTCCGCCTTCCCAAAGCTCAACGAGTGCCCCACCGTCCCCGACGAGGTGCAGATGCCCAGCGGCGTGTCCTCCGGCGCAATATCCAGCCCCAGCTTTCCCGTCAGTGGGGAGCCGCCGGCAAAGACGCCAATCGTTCTCCGGCGCAGGCTTTTCAGATAAATGTCGCCGCCGTTCTCCACAATGATTTCCGGGGAGAACTCCAGCAGCTCTTTGCCGACAAACTCGGCGATGGCCCCCGCCACCGCCGCCATCGGACCGACGCCACAAAGCCTGGCGGCATCGGCCATAGCGCGGACGATTTTCGGTGCCTGCGCCTCAACCTCAACCGGTTCGAGGGAGGTGAGGAAATCAGGGTGGCGGGCAATGTACTTCTCTATACCGTCGCGGTGCTTCAGCACGAGCCGGTGCGCCTTGCGGTGCAGGTCACTCGCCGCGCGCAGGTACAGGTCCGTCTCCTTGACCGCAACCCTGAAATCGACCAGGTCATCGTCTTTTACCCAGTGGCGATAGGTACGCGGCTGATACATCTCGTTAAAAATGGACTTCCATCGCCCGCGGCGGGCAGGCCTTGATACACAACCCGCAGGCTACGCACTTCTCGTCGTCGAAGTTTACCTGCCTCGTCTTCGGGTCAACCACGAAGGCGCCGGGAGGACAGAGGGTGACGCAGGCGCCACAGCTCGTGCAGCGCGCCTCGTTCCGGGTAACGTCCTGGCTGAGCGACTGGATTTTAAGCCCGGACTTGAGCAGGAATTTAACGCCTCTATCGTATTCCTCCTGTTCGCCCTTAAGCTGCAGCACCAGCAGTCCTTCCTCCTCCGGCTCGGCGGTGATGGACGCCCTCAAAATATTGAATTCAAGGTTGTAATCCTTGACCAGGCGGTAGATGACCGGCTGCTCCACCAGCCGTTTGGGAAAGTGCAGAACCACTCTTTTTGTAACGGCCATTATTGCTACCTCCAATTGGTATCAATTTAAATCTCGAGCGGACGTTCCGGCAACGGCTTAAAGGCCACCCCGGAATCGACGCCCGGCAGCGGCGCCACCGCCTCGGTGAGCAGGAACTCGCCGCGCTTTATCCAGTCCTTCAGCATATCCGCGATTTCCAATGCCTTTGAATAGCTGGACAGAGAGCCGGTGGGCACCTTTTTGCCCTGCAGCTTCACCGTGCCGCTCTTCAGCTCGGCGTAGCTCACCTCCCCGACGATGTCCGGCTTGAGGTTGGGATAGGCGTCCGAATAGTCTATAACCCCGCCGTATATTTCGGCATCGGTGACCGCCGTGTGGCGGAGGATTTCCTCGTCGAGGATGGGAATGGGCACGCCAACCC
>JBARQF010000182.1:0-2247 GCA_049643605.1 Dehalococcoidales bacterium | reverse complement strand
GCACTATCTTGTACAGAAATACGACTTCCTGTCCCTCCTCCCGCACCGCCACGTTGAAGTTTTTCACTCTCGGTAAATATCCGGCCAGCTCCACCATCTCGTGGTAGTGGGTGGCAAAGAGCGTCTTGGCGCCCAGCCGGGGGCTGTTGTGGATGTACTCGGCCACTGCCCTGGCTATGGAAAGTCCATCGTAGGTGCTGGTGCCCCTGCCTCTCTCGTCGAGGATAATCAGGGAGCGGGGGGTGGCGTTGTGCAAAATATTGGCCGTCTCTATCATCTCCACCATAAAGGTGGACTGTCCGGCAGCGATGTCCTCGCCGGCACCGATGCGGGTGAAAACGCGGTCGACAATGCCTACGGTGGCCTGCTCCGCAGGCACAAAGCTGCCCGTCTGGGCAAGAAGCACAAACAGCGCCACCTGCCTCATATAGGTGGACTTGCCCGACATGTTCGGGCCGGTGAGCACGATAAGCTGGGCGTCATCGTTGGACAGAAAGACATCATTGGGCACGAAATGGGCGCCTTCCAGCGCCTGCTCCACCACCGGGTGTCGCCCCTGCTTAATATTTATTTCGTTTCCGTCATTTAATACGGGGCGGACATAGTGATGGCGCACCGCGACTTCCGCCAGGCTGGAGAAAACATCCAGGTGGGCGAGGGCAATGGCAATCTCCATGATGCGCTCGCCGGCCGCCGCCACCTGCCGGCAGACCTGCTGGAAGAGCGATGTCTCAAGGTCGGCAATGCGGTCTCTGGCGTTCAGAATCAGCGACTCGTACTCCTTCAGCTCGGCGGTGAAGAAACGTTCCCCGCCGACGAGCGTCTGCTTGCGGATGTAGTCGTCGGGCACCTGGCTCAGGTTGGGCTTGGACACCTCGATGTAGTAGCCGAAGACGTTGTTGAAGCCGATTTTCAGCGACTTTATCCCCGTCCGCTCTCTTTCCTTGCGCTCCATGTTGGCCAGGTGCTGCCTGGCGTTCCGGGATTTATCCCGCAGGCTGTCCAGTTCCTCGGAAAACCCTTTCCTGATGACTTCCCCCTCACCCATCGTCGATGACGGCTCGTCAACCAGCGCCCCGGCAACCAGGTCGACCACGTCCTGGCAGGTCTTGAGTTCGTCTTTCAGCCAGTCAATCTGGCTCCCGCCTTCCTCCGCCAGAATCCCTCTTATCTCCGGTATCGCTTCCAGGCTGCGGCGCAGGGCGACCAGTTCACGGGGAATGGCCACGCCGCCTCTTACCCGGTTGGTCAATCTCTCAAGGTCAGCCACCTCCCCGAGCTGCGAGATGGTCCGGGCGCGCGCCAGTGTATGCTCGCTGAACCATTCAATAGCATCCTGTCTCCGATTTAACTCTTTTATGTCAAGTAAAGGCTGCCCCAGCCACCGTTTGAGCAACCTGCCCCCTGCCGCCGTCCGGGTCAGGTCAATGACCGACAGCAGCGAGCCCTGAACAGCGCCGGTACGGCTGGCCTGAAATATCTCCAGGTTTCTCTGCGTCTGCACGTCCAGCGCCATGTACGACTCTGCGAAATAGGTCGACAGGCCGGTTATCTGTCCGAGGCCGCTCTTCTGTGTTTCCTGGATATAATAAATGGCAGCCCCGGCGGCGCCTGTCGCCAGGGGCAGATTAGCGCAGCCAAAGCCCTCCAGGGTCTTGACGCCGAAGTGGTCGAGCAGCGTCTGCCTGGCCACCTCGACCTCATACCGGTAATCGTCAAGGCGGGTGAGCGGTATGGCCAATGCCAGAGCGGACAGGTCTGCGCTCTGGGCAGCGATTATCTCCGCGGGCCGGATTCTCTCCAGTTCCGTGGACAGCCGGGATAGCGGCAGTTCGGTGGCGGCAAATTCGCTGGTGGTGATGTCAACGCAGGCAATCCCCGCCTTTTCCTCCCCCAGCACCAGACTGACCAGGTAGTTGTTCTTCTTGCTGTCGAGAAGGCCGGGTTCAACCACCGTCCCCGGCGTGACCAGGCGGACCACTTCCCGCTGTACGATACCTTTTGTCTCCCCCGGTTTGGTGACCTGCTCGCAGATGGCCACCCGGTAGCCGCGGTTAATCAGCCGGGCCAGGTAGTTATCCAGCGCATGATATGGTATACCCGCCAGCGGCACCTTGTTGCCCTTGCCCATCTCCCGCGACGTCAGGACGATTTCCAATTCGCGCGAGGCAATCTTGGCATCCTCATCGAAGGTCTCGTAGAAGTCGCCGAGGCGGAAAAGGACGATGGCGCTGGGGTATCGCCGCT
>JBARQF010000181.1:0-20877 GCA_049643605.1 Dehalococcoidales bacterium | reverse complement strand
GGAATGCTTCAGGGCGGAGTAAGCGTTTCCGTACCTGACACCTTTTTCCACGTCGCCGGTGAGGTACCCGTAAACAAACCCGGCGGTGTAGGAATCGCCGGCGCCGACCCGGTCCACTATCTCCACGTCGTAGGTACGGTCATCGTATATCTTGCCTGCCGCGTAGGCAATCGCCGTCCAGCGATTTCTCAGCACGGATACATCCTCACGCAGGGTGATGCAGACGACCTCAAAGCTGAATTTTTCGGCCAGCTTCCGGGCTACTTCACGATAATCCTTGCCGGTGATGCCGAGCACCTTTCTGGTATCCTCCTCCGTGGAAAGCAGGACATCAATATATTCCATCAGCGGTTCCTGGCATTTCCGGGCTTCCTCTTCCGTCCAGAGCCGGCCACGGTAGTTGAGGTCGTAGCTCACCTTGCAGCCCGCCTTCTTGGCGGCTTGCAGTGCCTCGGCGGTAACCTGGGCGGCACCGGGGCTCAGTGCCGGGGTAATGCCGCTGGTGTGGAACCATTTGGCGCCCTTCAGCGCTTCTTTCCAGTCTATCTCCCCGGGTTTGACCTGGCTGATTGAGGAGTTAGAGCGGTCGTAGAGGACGCTGCTCGGCCGGGGTGTGGCGCCAAATTCGACAAAGTAAATCCCGATGCGGTCGCCCTTGGTCCAGGTGATGTGCGAGGTGTCCACCCCGTGCTCGCGGGCCTTGTTGCGAATCATCCACCCGAGGGCGTTGTCCGTCAGGCGTGAGACCCAGGCCGTGCTTATGCCCAGTCGGCTCAGGTCGACGGCCACATTCCACTCCGCGCCACCGATACTGACATCGAGCAGGTTGGTCTGCTCCAGTCGCCGGTAGTTCGGCGGGGAAAGCCGTACCATGGTCTCGCCAAAAGTAACAACATCAGCCATTGTTCGTTTCTCCTTTATTTTCTTTACCTTGATTTAACTTCCCCTGGCCTGCTTCACCGCAGCGACGAATTTTCGCGCCGTGTCGGTGATGGCGTCCCAGTTTTGTTCGCTTACCGCTTTCTTATCCACCAGCGAACTGCCGGCAGCCACGGCCACCGCACCGGCCTTGATGAATTCGGGCGTGGTCTCTAAATTCACTCCGCCGGTGGGCACCAGTTTTACCTGCGGCAGCGGGCCCATGATGTCCTTCAGGTATCCGGGGCCGCCTACCGACGCCGGGAACACCTTGACGATGTCGGCACCTGCCTCCCAGGCGGTCAATATCTCGGTGGGGGTAAAGGTGCCGGGGATGATAATCTTGCTGTAGCGACGGCAGACCTTGATGACCTCAAGGTTCAGGGTGGGGCTGACGATGAAATCGGCGCCGGCCAGGATACAGGCGCGGGCTGTTTCCGGGTCGAGCACGGTGCCGGCACCGATGAGCACCTCTTCTTTCACCGCGCTTTTGAATTCCCTGATGGCATCGATGGCACCGGGGACGGTCATGGTCACCTCAATGGGCGTGACACCGCCTCTGGCAATAGCCATGCATACGTCTACCGCTTCCCGGGCACTGCTGACCCTGACAATCGCTACCACACCGCAGTCCGTAATGGTCTGTAAATTTTTATCCTTATCACTCATGGCTTTCCTCCTTTATGGTATTCCTGATGCTAAAACCGCAGGCATATCTTGTACTATCAGCGCTGCTTTGTCAATCGTTCCAATTTCCGGAGCATTGCCTGCCAGTGGGTGCCCCTCCAGTAAATGCGGTGGCAGACAGGGCACTCCATATACTGCTGCTGTGTCTGGAAAACATAGGGCGGTACGCGCTCCTTGACCTCTTCCTGGCCTCTCTCTTCCAGGGGATTATTACACTCCAGGCAGACGGTGAACGGTCGCGACTTAAAATCGATATGCAGGGTATCAATCACCTGCCGGACCTGCGGTTCCGGTTGGTCGCTGTCAATGAGAATCGCTTTCAGCCGGCCGCTGGTGATGACGCCCCGTTTCATGACCTGGGTATCCCGGGTCAGTATCACCCGGCTTTCTTTCAGCGCTCTGTCTATCATATAAGCGTCATCGTCACCCTCGAAAAACACCGCGTCATAGCCCAGCATTCTCAGCCATTTGGCGAGCTTGCCCACGTTGCTGTCCACGATGAATTTGGGCGCATCTTCGGCCACGGTTTCCTCTCTCACCGGATTTTATTTTATATGGGTATGGCAATCAGGGCAATCACGGACAAACCAGTAGAGCAGCTTCCCGCACTGGGGACAACGCCCTTCTTTGTCCATCTTTTCCAGCCACGCGTCCATGCCGTTGTCTTTAATATACTGCAACTCCTCGATTAAGTGCTTGTGGTGGGAGATTCCATTCTCGATGTGAACGTGTTTAAAATCCTCCAGGCGCTGGCAGGGAAAATCGGCGCACTCAAAGCACCAGGTTACTCCGTGTTCACTGGCGCACTTTCTGAAACCGGGTTTGCACTCTACGCATGTTGGCATCACCTTGTCTGAGTGACAGCCGTTGCAGCGCGCTTCTTCAATGGTGAAGTTTCTCTCCCGGGCCCGCTTCTCCAGCTCGGCGATGTCATTCTGTTGCTGGGCAAGGTAACTGGGGCACGTTCCGCAGTAGATTCCGCAGATACCAACCAGCTTCCAGTCATCTTTCTCCACTCCGGACTCCTCCTATAATTTTATTGTCATACCTTCATACGCCAGCGTTATAGACGTGTCAAGCTCTCTGGACAGATGCGCAACTTCCGCCTCTATTTCTTTCTCCTGTTTCGGGTTCATGTGAACCAGAACCACTGATGGCAGGTAGCCTCTCAGCTTTTGGAAAGCCAGGAGTTCCTCCTTGAGAAGGCTTGGGGTGAGATGCAGCATGCGGTAACCGAACGCTTCATATCGGTTCGGAGCCGTAACCTCGGTAATGAGAAGCTGCGGTGATACGCCTGGCCATGACTCGGCCAGTCCCGGCCCGGTATCCCCGGTGTAGAAAAGGATGTTCCCGTCAGGTGAGGTGACCTGATAACCCACGGTGGGCGCCGAATGGTTTACCGGAACCGGCAGGATTTCATAGCCGGCAATCGTGAATGCCTTGTTCGGCTCGATAACGGTGAATTCGATTCTCGGACTTTCCGGCGGCTTTTCCAGGAAATTGGAGTAAATGGTGCCGTTGAGCCAGTGTGACGCCAGAGCATCCTTTACCGCCTGTGTGGAGTAAACCGGGACGCTGGTCTCGTAGAAGAGCGCGTTCATGCCCAGCGCCGGGACATCCCGGATATGGTCGTAG
The DNA here is from genome assembly GCA_049643605.1 of Dehalococcoidales bacterium. Taxonomy (GTDB): domain Bacteria; phylum Chloroflexota; class Dehalococcoidia; order Dehalococcoidales; family RBG-16-60-22; genus E44-bin89. The sequence goes on along the minus strand of JBARQF010000181.1, from coordinate 17,637 downwards.
TGGTGGTGGGTGAGCAGGACCGCCTTGAGTTTGAGCTGGGCTTCAATCGGCAGGCTGGAGGTGAGCCCGCCGGCGTCAAGCGCCAGGATATCATCAACCAGTATGCTGACCAGCCTGGTGGTAGCTGTTTCGCAGTTATGCGCGCCTAGAAACTGAACCTTCATCTTTTCTACCTCTCCGGTCTATTTGGTAATGAGGAAGGGGTTGAACCTGGTATCGTGGTCGTAGGTATCGATGGACTCTTTCTTCTTCAAAAAGTTGACGATGACATAGGTCAGGGGAGTGGCCAGGGCTTCAATGAGCGTCTTGGCCAGCCAGTGGTAAAGAATCATTATGGGGACGAAGGACGGCGTGCCGATGAAAGCCACGGTAATGAAGATAGAGGTGTCCAGTCCCTGCCCCACGATGGTTGAGCCAATGGTGCGACTCCACAGCCAGCGACCCCGCGTCATAATCTTCATCCTGGCCAGGATGAAGGAGTTGACGAACTCGCCGACCAGATAGCCGAGGAACGATGCCGCCAGCAACCTCGGCGTATAGCCCAGGATGCGCTGGTAAGCTTCCTGCCCTTCCCAGAAGGGCGCGGCGGGAAGCGCCTGTCCCAACCAGACAAAGAAAACGAAGATGAGATTGCAGATAAAACCGAGCCAGATAACCCGGCGTGCCAGTCGGTAGCCGTAGACCTCGGTGAGGATATCACCGAAGATGTAGCTCAGAGGGAAAACGAAGATGGCCGCCGGCAGGAAGAACGGGCCGAGGCTGATGACCTTGACGGCGATAACATTGGCGGTAATGAGACAGGTGATAAAGAGCGCAATGAATATCACCAGTCGGTGCGAGACACTCATATCAGATCCAGCGGTGATGGCGGAAGAAGTAAAGCATGCCGCCGATGATGCCCAGGCAGATGACAAACACAAAGAGCGCGGAATATGCAGAATTGTTAAAAGGCCCCAGCGGGATGTTCATGCCAAAGATGCTCGCCACCACCGTAATTGGCAGCAGAATTGTGGCAATGACAGTCAGCATGCGCATGACCTCGTTGGTGCGGTTGCTAGCCAGCGAGTCATGGGTATCATTAAGGCCTTCGATGATTTCCTTATACTCGTCAAGGCCGTCCCATATCCGGTCGACGTGGTCAACCGTGTCCCCGAAGTAGACGGCCAGGTCCATCTTGGTGAACCGCCGAATCTTTGGTTCCAGTGTGGCAATGACCGCTCTCATCGGCCAGATGGTACGGCGGAAAGAGATAACATCGCGTCGCAGAATGGAAATATGCTCGATGGCGCGCGGTATCCGTTTGCTGGCGAAGATGTTGTCCTCGGCCTCTTCAATGTTGGCGCTGATGCGATTCAAAATCGGGATACAGTAATCGATAAGCCGGTCAATGATGCGGTAGAGCAGGTATCCGGAACCCGGACCGAGGTTCTCCTCGCGTGCCTCTTCCTCAAGCTGACATTCCCGGAAAAGTTTGGACAGAGGCTTGAGGTCGCCTTTATGCAGCGTGATCAGGTAATTTTCGCCAATAAACACGGACACCTGACTGGGTGCGGTTATCCTGGCCTCTTTGTTGAATACCGGAAAGTGCAGGACCAGAAACAGGTAATCCCGGTATTCATCGATTTTAGGTCGCTGTATACGGCTGAGACAGTCATCGAGGTCAAGCGGGTGGAAGGGGTAATTGTTGGCCAGATACTCCGTCTCCCGCTCGGTCGGCTTCTCAATGTCTATCCAGGTCAGGCCATTCCATTCGACCGATTCGATATTCAGCTGTTTGCCTTTTTCTTTGACGTCGGGCTCTCGGATTGCCATGACATCACCTTCTCCTGTGTTCTCAGGAGCATAAATGCGCCCAACCTATTTTACCACAGTTTATCAGAAGGTGAACAGATTGGCGCCACCGCTTACTTCAATTGTCTCTCCGGTGATGAAGCTGGACTCTTCCGAGGCCAGAAAGGCGAGTGCATTGCTGACTTCCTGCGGCTCACCCATACGGCGCATCGCCATGCGCTTGATAATGCGTTCCTTGAATTCAGGAGCAACCTCAAGGAAGCCGCCGGCGTTAAAGACGCCCAGAACCAGCGCGTTGCAGGTGACTCCCTTGCGCGCACCCTCCAGTGCCGCCGTCTTGGCCAGACCGATGAGTCCGGCTTTGGTGGCGGCGTAGCTGCATTGCCCCATCCCCCCCTGGGTGCCGGTGATGGAAGAGATAATGATGATGCGGCCCCATCCGCTCTCGAGCATTCCCGGCATGCAGCACTTGATGTTGTTGAAAGCGCCCGTCAGGTTGACGGCCACGTCACGGTCCCAGTCTTTTTTCTCCGTATTGATAATGGTGGCCGCCCGCACGATGCCAAAGGCAGCGTTATTGACCATGATATCAACGGGGCCGAGCGTTTCTTCTATCTGCTTTACTCCCCGCTGCACATCCTCCAGTACCGACACGTCCATCTTAACGGCAAAGGCCTTTCTCCCCAGCTCCTGAATTTTCTTAACCACGGCCTCCGCCTTATCCATGTGAGAGTACCCGCCAACGGCCACGTTGCAGCCGGCTCTGGCCAGCGTCAAGCAGTGCACGCTGCCCAGTCCACCGGAGCCGCCGGTTACCAGGGCTACTTTACCTTCAATGGTCATATCTCTTTTCTACCTTTCCAGACCCGATTATCGGAGGTCCTATTTATAATCGTAAAAGCCCTTGCCCGTTTTGCGGCCGAACCACCCTGCCGTGACCATCTTTTTCAGCAGGATTGGGGGCGCAAACTGGGGGTCTTTGAATTCATCATACATGGCGCTGGCAATATAGTAAAACGTATCCAGCCCGACCAGGTCCGCCAGGGCCAGAGGCCCGATAGGGTGATTCAGGCCGAGCATCATGCCGTTATCGATATCTTCTCTGGTGGCCACCCCTGATTCCAGCATGCGGATGGCGTTCATCACCTGAGGCACCATCAGGCGGTTGACAATAAAGCCGGGCGAGTCCGGAGCGGTGATGATGGTCTTGCCCAGTGACCGCCCGAAGTTCCGGGCGGTTTCCAGGGTCTCTTCACTGGTAGTTATGGTTCTGGACACCTCCAGCAGTTTCATTATGGGCGGCGGATTAAAAAAATGCATTCCAAGCACTTTATCCGGCCTCTGAGTAGTCATGGCCATTTCAATAATGGAAAGGCACGAGGTGTTGGTGGCAAGGATGGCGTGTTTGGGGCATATTTTATCCAGTTCGGCGAATATCTTCTTTTTCAGCTCCAGGTTTTCGATTGCCGCCTCAATAACGATGTCGCAGCCGCCTAAGTCCTTCATACTGGTGGTGCCCTTGATGCGGGATATGGTGGCCTCTTTGTCCTGCGGCGTGATTTTCTCCCGCTCCACCGCTTTGGTCAGCGACGCATTTATCGCGGCCAGCCCCTTGTTTAACAGTTCTTCCGTTACCTCGGTAACTGTCACCTGATAGCCGGACTGAGCGCTTACCTGGGCTATGCCGCCGCCCATCTGCCCGCAGCCAACGACGCCAACTTGCTTGATTTCCATAGCGCTTCCTTCCTGCAGCCTTATTTACCTTTAAAGTCGGGTTTTCTTTTTTCCACGAAGGCAGTCGTCCCTTCGGCGAAATCCTCTGTGCTCATCACGTACGCTTCCAGCGCGTTTTCCAGTCGCAGGCCATCTTCAAGTGTGAGGCTGCTGCCCCTTATCATCGCCTCTTTGGCGGCCCTGACCGCCAGAGGCCCGGCCTGGCATATCGTCTCCGCCCATTCCCGGGCGGTGGTCATTACCGCTTCAGGTGGAACCACCGTGTTGACCAGGCCGATGCGGTATGCTTCCTGGGCGTCAATCGGTTTCCCCATGAGCAGCAGTTCGGCAGCCTTGCAGGACGGTATCAGTCTGGGCAGTCTCTGGGTAGCTCCCCAGCCCGGAATCAGTCCCAGAGCTACCTCGGGCGAGCCAAAACGGGCCTTTTCCGAGGCGATGCGCAGGTCGCAGGCCAGCGCAATCTCCAGGCCGCCGCCCAGCGCCATGCCGTTTATGGCGGCAATAAGCGGCTTCCAGAGGTCAAGCCCGCGCATGGGAGTAGCCGGCATTGCCCAGGGGTGCTGCGAGAGGTTTTCCTTCAGGAAGGGAAGCATATCTTTGATATCGGCGCCGGAACAGAACGCCCGGTCCCCGGCACCGGTGACGATGCCCACCCACAGGCCATCATCATCGCGGAACTCAACCATCGCCTCGTGCAGTTCTCTCGCCGTTTGAACATTGATTGAGTTCAACGCATCCGGGCGGTTGATGGTGAAGATAGCGATTTTGCCTTCTTTCTGATAATCAATAACCACCTTAAATCTCCTTGCCTTTTTCCGCCGGAAACCATTTGCACAATGGCTTATAGTGGAGTTATGGCTGAATAAAATACTCTCTTTTCAGGTGAAAACTTCCCTGTCTTGAGGCTGGCCCTGCCTCAGGGCAACTTACTCCGTGCCGATTTTAACAGAAGCACGAGGCACCGTCAAGATTACCCGGTTGATTGGCAAAGTTCACTCTTTATTGCTTAGAGTACCTAATTGAAGTATACTACCTGCAAAAAGCGAGGCAGGTAGTTGGAAATGAGCGGGAGACAATGGACAATATTTGGAATATTAATAGCTGTGGCGTTGGGCTTAGCTGGATTAGGATTTGCAGCTATGTCTACTAATCCCCCTTTTACAGTGCCAGCTTGGTTGCCGACTACGTTTTTTGTCGTTGCTGGAAGTTTGTTCATATTTTCCCTTGCGTATCTTATTTTTAACGTGGCTAACAATAAAAAAGAAAAGAGAGAAAATACACAGTCTAGTGACGGCGTAATTCTCTTACAATTACTAGATGAGATATATCAAGAAATACGCTTGACTACAGAAAAAACTATTGACTGGCTTAGAGACCATCAATGGCAAGGCATAAGCAAAGTATTCGAAGATGTGACAGGAATGAACCCTGATGAGGTTGCCTTAGCAATACAGTATTGGACGCTTAAAGGTGTCGCTCAGTTTATGAGTGGTGATGAGATAACTGTTGGTAACGATGCGCGGGAGATGGCCGAAAAGATAAGAGATGCAGTCGGGTCGCCAAAGAACCCTGAGCTTCTCGCATTCGACCTTAGTTTGTCAATACGCCACCGCTTTTTAGATAAACGGTTGAAGCGAGACCGTACATATGACAATCTCCAATTGAGACTTAGGAGAGAGCGGGATAAATTCCCTGATGAAGCAGTCTCTAATGCGGTTGATTCTTTTTTAGACCATTCATTCAAAGTTAATGCGGTATGGATAATAGCTGAATATGACTTGGTTGGTATTCCTAGTTTTGAGAAAACATTCGAGTATAAAATTCTACCAAATCGAATCGTATTAAGAGTTGAAGATATACCGAATCAAGCCTCGAAAGAAATGGAGAGATTTCGTAACAAGGTAGGAGTAGCTATTAATGCCTATTTAAGAGAAAAGGCTGGGAGAATCGTACATAGGAAATGAGGGAACTATGAGTTTCATTCGTGCTAAAGAAATCCCGCCTGGCTCTGGCAACTGGTATGACTACGAAGTAGAGACTGTTCACAAGGGCAGTAAGGTTATACAAAAGAATATCCGATATATTGGTAAATCATCTAGAAGCGGGGTTTCTCGTTCTGTGCGTTCTGGTAGTAAAGTTCACTCTATTGAGGAGAGTGTCTAATGGCTAATCAGCGATTGTACTTTGCCTGGTTGATTAATGGTTGCGGGTTTTTCCGATGATATGCTATAATCACCGCTGAAAAGAATATAAGTTTTCTTTCTCCGAGCCTGTTCTCCTAAAGGCGCTTGCCTATGGAGACTGGCCGATAGGGTATCGCGGGAAACGGCGGTGCCTCCCGTATTTGGAAAGGAGAGATTATTTTGTTTCTGGAATTATGTGGTGGCTCCGTTGCTCGCTTTGAGTTAGAAGTTTATCTTTCACCCTGCCGCCGTTTTAGCATCATCCGTGCACCGCCTTCGCTGACGAATCCTGCGTTCAAATAATTTACGAAAGGTGCATAGTTTTGAAGTTCAATAAGAAAAATCCGACCAAAATAATCAGTATTTTTTTCGCGCTGCTTATAGTTACCAGCCTGGTGATGGGAACTGCAGGCTGCGCCAGGTCCAGTGAGGCAGCGCCGCTGGCGCCCGAGCAGAGAGTGAGGGTGGCGACCACTACCAGTCTCTATGACACCGGTCTATGGGGATACTTGGAGCCGATGTTCGAGGAACAGTACGGCGTGGAGCTGGATGTCATGTACGCCGGCACCGGCAAAGCGCTGGAGTATGGCCAGAGAGGTGATGTGGATATAATCACCGTTCACTCCAGGGCACGTGAGGAGGCATTTGTCGCCGAGGGTTACGGGGTGGAGCGGGTGCCCTTTGCCTACAACTACTTTCTCATTGTCGGCCCGTCCGGCGACCCGGCTGGTATTAGTGGCATGCTCCCGGAGGAGGCCTGCCAGAAGCTGATGGACAGCGGGAGCGGCAGCTTTGTCTCCCGCGGCGATGACTCTGGCACCCATGCCAAAGAAAAGAGCATCTGGCAGAAGGCCGGCTATGAGTATGAGGCGGTTCAGCAGGCGGGCATCTGGTACATCGAGGCGGGGACCGGCATGGGCCCAACGCTGATGATGGCCAGCGAAAAGCAGGGCTATACCCTGACTGACATGGGTACCTATCTGGCTTACAAGGGCAAACTGGAACTCGTGCCCATCGTGGACAAGGGTGATATACTACTCAATGTCTATTCCGCGATTGCCGTTAACCCGGAACAGGTACCGAAGACCAATATCGACATGGCCAATAACCTGATAGGTTTCCTCACCTCGCCTGAGATACAGGAGCTTATCGGTAAGTATGGCGTCGGTGAGTACGGCATGCAGCTCTTCACTCCCTGCGCCGGTGCCGAGCCAACGAAATAAAAAATAGACGTGTCAGATAACAGGACCAGGTCTGATGACTGAACTATGGAATGGCCTGATAAAGGCCGTAGAACTTATTGTCACGCTTGACCCGGAGGTGATGGAGATAGCCGGGAGGTCGCTGAGAATCTCGGTGACCTCCGCTATCCTCGCCTCGCTAATCTGCGTGCCTCTGGCCAGCCTCATCCATTTCCATCAGTTCCGCGGTAAAAGGGCCCTGATTAATCTGGTGCAGACGTTCTTCAGCATGCCGACGGTGGCGGTCGGGCTTTTTGTCTTTGTTATGTTTTCCCGGGCGGGGCCGCTGGGTGGGCTGGGTCTCATGTTCACGCCGACGGTAATGGTGCTGGGGCAGATGCTCCTCATCACGCCGGTACTGCTCGGCCTGACGATTTCCGCGCTCAGTGGAGTCGACCGCAGCATAATAGACACGGCACGGTCGCTGGGGGCCAGCGGCTTTCAAACAGCGATTGCGGTGTTGAGAGAGGCCCGGTTTGCGGTCATGGCGGCAATCATTATGGGCTTCGGTCGGGCTATTTCCGAGGTGGGGATAGCTCTCATGGTGGGCGGCAACATACGGGGATTCACCCGGGTAATCACCACGGCTATTTCGCTGGAGACGTCCAAGGGAGACCTTGAGCTATCAATAGCACTGGGCATTATCCTGATTTCGATTGCCCTTATCATCAATATCATCCTGAACCGGGTGCAGCAGAGGTGACCATGGCGTTTATCGAGACGATAAATTTATGCCAGCGATACGGTGAGCAGGGTATCCTGAATAATATCAACCTCAGCATCGAGCGGGGAGAGGTATTTGCCCTGATAGGGCCTACCGGCGCCGGCAAGACGACGCTGCTACGCCTGATAGACCTGCTAGATGAACCCACGTCCGGGAAAATATACTTCGATGGGGCAGATACCGCGGAGTCGCCTGCAGCGCGACTCGCCCTGCGGCGACGCATGGCGTTTGTCCTGCAGAAGCCGGTGGTCTTCAACCTGAGCGTCTATGATAATATTGCCTGTGCCCTGAAGTGGCGGGGAGTCAAGGGACATCGGTTGCAAGAAAGAGTGAATAAGATTGTAGACGTTGTGGGCCTGTCTGATTATCATAACCGGAATGCCAGGCAACTTTCCGGCGGAGAGATACAACGGGTAGCCATCGCCCGGGCGCTCGCCGTTGAGCCGGAAGTTCTGCTGATGGATGAGCCGACGGCCAATCTTGACCCGCTTTCCGCAGCCCGCATCGAGGAACTGATAAGCAGTATTATCAGGAAATATACTACCACCATCATCATGGCGACACACGATTTATCGCAGGGACAGCGCCTTGCCGACCGTGTGGGAGTGCTGATGGATGGAGAACTGCTGCAAGCCGGCAGTTCAAAGGACGTTTTTTCCTCGCCACGCAATAAAGAGGTGGCCGAGTTCGTCGGCGTGGAGAATATCATTGAAGGTGTGATTGCGTCCAGTGAAGAAAGCATTGTCACCATCGAAAGTGGGGGGAGGTCTATCGAAGCGGTTTCCGGTTATGCTGCTGGCGCAGAGGTATGTGCCTGCATTCGGCCCGAAGACGTCACCCTATCCCTTTCCCAGGTCTCCAGCAGTGCCCGGAACTCCTTTGAAGGGGAGATTAGCTGGCTGGTGAATATGGGGCCGCTGACGCGGGTTGAGCTCCAGTGCGGGTTTCCCCTGGTGGCAATGGTGACCAAGAGGTCGGCTGAGGAGATGGGTTTGACCAAGGGGAAAAAGATTTTCGCAGCTTTTAAGGCGACCGGCGTCCACGTTATCAAGCGAAATTGACAATTAAAGCGTATTGATGATATATTCTACTCTGTTGGCAGCGTAGCTCAGTGGCAGAGCAGGGGACTCATAAGCCCTTGGTCGTGGGTTCAACTCCCTCCGCTGCCACTTTCTTATATTTACCAACTTACGAAGGGAGAAAACCTTGAATCCTGTAATCATTAGGGCAGTTGTAGTCGTTACCTTTGCCTTGATATTCTATTCTGTCGCGGTTATCACCGAGCAGAAGAAATCAGCAGTAACGAAACAGATTTTATTCTTTCTAACCGGAGGAGTATTGCTCGATATTTCCTCCACCATCCTCATGATAATCGGCTCAACAAATATCCCGCTCACAGTACACGGCTGTATCGGTTATTCTGCACTGCTCGCCATGCTGATCGACGCAATACTCGTCTGGAAACACTGGATAAATAATGGTATCAATACAATTCCAAGACGCATTCACCTTTACACGAGAATCGCTTATGGCTGGTGGGTGATTGCGTATATCGTTGGTGCTGTGATGTCAACCTTGGTAGCATAAAGGTTAACGAGGACTAATCCTTAAAGGTAATGACCAGCTGCGGGTATATATTTTGTCGCTGGTTCAAATCCAGCCGCTGCCACTTTTTTTATGCCTTACTAATAATTGTCTTGGATTCTCTTAGCATGGCTACAAGGCTAACCTGTGTATTTGGAACAGTGAATTTATCTATCACTTTAAAGCCGAAGTGCTGGTATATTGATACATTTCGGTCGCCTTCCGTTTCTAAATAACAGGGTAAACCTTCTCCATCAATTTCAGAGAGCATCCCGTTCAACAACTGGCTAGCATATCCTTTTCCCTGGTGTTTTGGGTCTACCCCTAGTAGAAGTAGATACCAGTGCTTATTTGGCATTAGATCACGATGCTTTCTTTCAATGTAATTACTCAATACCTGCATCCTTCTACCAGTTTCAATACCCATTTTCATTGCTGGCCAGATAGCTCCAGAGATAATCATTCTCCAGAAGGATGTTCCTAGGTTATCTGAATGAATCCAAACTGCTACTCCTTCTAATTTAGGTGAGGTTATGAAAGATCCACCGTATGAAATATAGTAGTGGAGAAGGAACCCATAAGCATAAGGCATTTTCCTGACTCTCTCTTCTGGGTCAGGAAAAGCATAGGTATTAAAAGGGTCATCTTCAAATGCCATTGAGAGCATTAGGGATGCTGGTTTAATATGCTCCTTTTCTAGTTTAAGCAAGGCTATTTCCTCTTCTCGCCATTATACTTTATTTGCTCGTAAAATATATACCACAAAGCTATTGACCTTCTTCTGGTTCTCTGTTATCGTCTCGCGCAAATCAGAAGAGAAGAAGAGGTTTAACCCCAGCCGCTGCCACTTGGTTTGTAATTCCCCGGTAGTTCCACCGAATTGAACTTGTGGTTCAACATCGTCCATAATTGGTATTAACATGACTAAAATTCATCCGAAGATATCACGAGAAGGTAAAACGGTTAAAGCGATGATTTCCCTATATTGTCGCGATAATCACCGAAATAATGTTTTATGCCCTGAATGTACAGAACTCACCGATTATGCGCTGGAGCGCCTGACTAAATGCCCGTTTCAAGAAGGTAAGACAACATGTGCAAAGTGCCCTGCACACTGCTACGAGCCTGGAATGAGGGAAAAAATAAGGACGGTTATGAGGTATTCAGGGCCTCGTATGACTTTCCGTCATCCTATACTGGCTTTGTTTCATCTTATTGACGGAAGAAGGAAGAGACCTGTGAAGCGGACTCTTCCTAAATGATATTCCGCACGCTGCCAGTTGTTTACTCGTAGGCCTTAACGCCAACCAGCGCCAACTCCTCGTCCTCGTCATAATGGCGGCCACTGGTGCCCACGGCACCAACAGTAAAGCCTTCCTTTGTCCGAATGAGGTTGCCCCCGGGGATAAGCGTCAATCTGTCAGGCTCACAGAAATCGGCGGCTTTGAGCTCCAGCTTTACAAATAGGTCCCGGGTGGCTCTGGTGTCCCGTTTAAATGCTATGGCGCTCCAGGCTTTCTTTTCCGCCATTTGCCGGTTAATCAGAGAGGCTTGAGGCATTCTAGCAAAGTACATAAGAACACCGCACTCGTCCACTACGGCAAAGGCCATGCCGCGACCTGGCTTGGTCGTGGTAGCATATTCCACCATGGCGTCAACACTCTTACGGGCTTGTTACAAGGTCAAACTGTCCGGACGTACTGGTTCACCTGGTATTTCACTCATTTCTCACCCCCGCGCTGCATTTTGAATATATCATAGCACACATTTGAAGTTTTGACCTTGTATGGGATATCCAGCCGCTGCCAGTTCTTAATTTCTTTCTCTATGTAAATTCGTCTTTAGATAGAGCAATCAGTACTACGGCTGGTATCCCTAGAATAATTAAAGACAATACAGCTGCAATTGAACCAGTGAGAGACCACCGCCATCGCTTCCTTAGTACGGCGAGTATTCCGCCTACTATAGCCAGTAGGGCAATTGCGATGGCCGGTACGGACACACCGAATATGATACTTGGCACGAATGGAGGCATATCTCCTTTAGCAAATCCACTGCCCACGTCACCAAAGCCGATTGCGTAACTGAGAATTCCTGATAGACCAAGAAGTCCGGAAAAGATGGTTAAAATTCCTCCGATTATCGGTCTTTTCGTCTTAATCATAACGGTTCAAATCCCGCCGCTGCCACCAGTAAGAATATTATATCCTAAGCCTAATTTCCTCTGGAGTAACACTATCCACTAGAATATTGACACCATCGATTCTTATGGTGCTTTGACCTTTCGGAAAATAGAGATTCCAAGAGTAGCCTCGGTATACGAATTCCCATTTCATTTGTACGATAGAAAATACGTTTTCACTAGGCATACCAGCATAAACAATGCGGTCCTTGCCTAATCTCAGATGATACTTATCTCCAATTGACAATACTACTGAATTATTCATTTGGTACATCCTTTCTATTGTAGTAGTGTACACCATTATGGCTCTTTTATTGAAGTTCAATCTTCTTATGGTTTACACCTAAACTTTATAACACAAAGCTATTGACCTTCTCCTGATTCTCTGTTATCGTCTCGCGCAAATCTAGACGAAGAGAAGGAGAGGTTCAATGCCTGCTACTATAAAGCAAGCAATAGAGCCGCAGCATAATTTTACGAGCCCACCGCAAATTTGAATATCGGAATTCAGTGTGGTATAATCTAACATAGTTGAGTGGTTGTGGAGGCTGGGCTGGACGTGGTCGTTTGTTCTTAGCTACCAGTTTTCAAGTTCTCATCCTTTACGTTCCTATCAACGCGTCTAACCGACGCTTTTACTCGTGGCGGCTGACGCTTATTTTTAAGAAAGGAGGCGAAACATAGAGATTAAGGCGGAATCTATAGGTAAGGGGAGATGGCAGGCAGCCAGCTTTTTGGAAAGGTTTTTCGTGGTTGTTATTGTGCTCTCCCTCATGAGTGGTGTTAGTGTGCTGTTCTTACAAGCTACTGGTTTAACCGCACTCCTCGGGTTCTTAGGCTAGGCTTGGCCTGAGAATCTAGGTTGTGCGGGTGCAAGATGTAAGCCTCGAAATTTTCCGAGGCTTAATTCTTTTAGACATCGTTTCAAAGATTGGCAGATATCCTGCAATTGGAATTATGCCTGGAAATCGTGAATCCTCAGTCGGCGGTTGGAATCCAGCCGCTGCCGGTTGTTTCTGGCTTTAATGTTTAACCCTGCTGCTACCAGGTGTACGGTACTATTTCATTGATAAGTTAAAGCTGCTGGTCAATAAATAGCTTCCCGCCTTTGGCAGCGTTGTGCTTCGGTACGTCAAAGTAGGTGATGGATACCCTGTCGGCACTAATCTCGTAAATTTTAACAATCGAGTCTGTGATTTCCTTCGCCAGTTTCCTTTTCTGCTCAACGGTTCTACCTTCAAATTGATTTATAGTTATAACCGGCATCTTTGCATTACCTCCTTATAAAAACTCCTACATATTAGACACCAGCAGCCAGAAAGATGTCAACGTTTCTGGATGTGGGGCGCAAGGAATGTCAAAGAACTGGAAGAGAACAAAAAGCGGGATGCTGGCAGGTTCTCGCCTAGGTCAGGAATTCTTCCTTGCAAGCCGGTCCGAAACACTCGAGGAGTACCGCCGGTGCGGAAAAGGTTTTAGCCCGGTGCATTGTATTGGGTGGAATAACAACGCCATCCCCTTTGCGCAGCGTCCTCACTTCCTCACCTATCTGGAATTCTATCTCTCCCTCCAGAAGTATGCTGAGTTGTTCATACGGGTGGACGGCGATGCCAAAGTCCCTATCCGACTCTATCGAAACTCGCGTTACCAAAACCGTATCACCCCAGAAAAACTGATTCTTGGCCCCGGGTTTGAACTGTTTCTCCTTAAAATCCTGTGGAAAAGAAAGGAACATCTCTCACCTCGCTTTATCTGGATATAGAATAGGGGAGACTTGCTGCTCCCCTTCCCTGAATAATTGAATTATATCCCTATTCGGCGGGATGTCAATATGCGGGAAGAAGCCGGCTAGGGCAGCGGTTCGAATCCAGCCGCTGCCACAAAAAGATAATTACATTACCCGAGATTAGATTGTATTGTTTGATGATAGCTTAGAAAATAGCTTCTTCTACAATTGGTAATTGTATTACCTATTCAGGATCTAAAGTCTTGACAGCAACCCCGTGGTCAGTAACTGAGAATCAGAACAGGGGTTTCGCTACACCGCCTAATCGGGGTCGAATTCAGCGATCTCCTCGTCTTTGCGTACTATGGTCAGGATTTGTCTTCTCTCGTCTTTCTCCAAGCCCATAATGTTCAACAGCCTCTTAATGAACCTGAAACTAGCCTCATATTCCGGGCTGACTAACTCGGTAACCCCCAACGCCTTAAGCTCATTAGCTTCCCTCACCCGATGCACCCGTACTAAAACTTTAAGCTTAGGGTTAATACTCAACGCGGTCTTTACCGTGGTTACCACTGCCATCGGGTCCGGATAAGTTACCACTAATGCTTGCGCTCTACCAAGGTCAGCCTTGGATAGAACATTTATATTGGTAGCATCGCCATATATGCGTGGCCGGCCGCTGCCCTTGGCTTCGGAAACGCGCTCCGGATCAAGATCAATTATAATGTATGGGATTCCGGCATCCTGCATGCCCTGAGCAATGTTCCCCCCAACCCTTCCGTAGCCAGCAATTACTACTCGGTTTAGCCCCGCAGTGGGCGCGGAGACGGAAGGCGATGAAACCTCTTTAGTGGCCATCCGTCTGCCGCCTGCCAGCAAAGCTAGTTTAGGATATAGCTTGAAAATCAAGCTGATGGAAACTGGTGTTAACAACATGGTGATAATAGCACTGGCGAGAATCAAGGAGTAAAACTGATCCGAGACGATGCCCGTATTGACTCCGCCTTGAGCCAAGATGAAGCTAAACTCACCAATCTGAAAAAGGCCGGCACCAGTCAAGATGGCTATCCGGGAACTATAGCCAAATAGTCGAACAATACCAAAAACAACCAGTAGTTTCAGGACGATGATGACCACCACTAGCAATGCTACTGATTGCCAGTTATTAATCAGGAAAAGGGGGTCAAGTAGCATACCCAGAGAAACAAAGAAAAGAGTAGCAAAAATATCGCGTAAGGGGGTAATCTCTGCCAATGCCTGATGTACGAACCTTGTTTCACGCAACACCAGGCCGACCAAGAAAGCTCCAAACACGATTGATAGGCCTAAAATCTGAGTGCTTACTGCGGCACCCAGACACAATACAAGAACGGTTAACAGAAACAGTTCTCGAGCTCGAACACCGCCAACCCTGCCCAACAGCCAGGGAAGTACCCAGCGTCCCGATATGATAGCTAACCCGATAAAAAGAAATGCTTTTCCTACAGCTATAGCCAGAGTAAGTAGTAAGTTCTCTGTCATACCACCCATTAATGGTATGACCACCATCATAACTACTACACCGATATCCTGAAGAATAAGGATGGCGATCATTATTCGCCCATGCACCGAGGCCAGTTCCCCTCGCTCCATCAGTATTTTTAGGCATACTGCCGTGCTGCTGAGAGAGATAATCAAACCAAACAAGCCAGCTTGGGGCAGAGGCCATCGGAATAGAAAGTACCCTGCAATTAGCCCTAGAGCGAGGGTAGCCGTAATTTGGGTAATACCACCCCATATACCTATCTTGCCAACCTCACGCAATTGAGCTATCGAGATTTCCAGCCCCAAGGTAAACATCAACAGGGCAACGCCTATGGTAGCAGCCGCTTCAACAAGTTCCAGGTCACCTATCAAGCCAAGAGCATGAGGCCCAACGGCTACGCCGATTACTAGGTAGCCCAAGATGATTGGTTGTCTTAGTCGATGGGCTATCATTCCACCTACTAATGCTGCTGCCAACAGAATAGCAATGGTAACAACCGGATCTAATTGATTCATAGTTCTGCCTAAGCCCCGTCGGTTGTATTTTAGCAGAACACAGGTGAATGGCGTTAACCCTTAGGTTTCAGATAGGACAAAAACAATTTCTGAAACGCTGGAATTAGCGACTTTTTCTCAAAGAAAAGTTCGGAATGCTTCCAACGTGGGCTAGTTTTGTTTTGATTTCGAGCTAACTGATGGAAGAGCCAGAAGCCCTTCTGCTATCCATTCTTTTATACCGGCCGACAGGTTGTAGACCTCTTGGAATCCCAGTTCTTTCATTACGGGCATGGCTCTGCCGCTGCGATTACCGCTTCGACAGTAAATGAAGTAAGTCTTGCTCTTATCGAACTTATCCAGTTCTTCTCTAAAGGTCTCAGAATAGAAGTCAGTGTTGACTGAGTTTTCAATATGGCCTTCATTGAATTCTTCCGGAGTACGTATATCAACAATAACAAAGTCCGGATTCCCCTGATTGCTTTGAATCAGTTCGAAGGCTTCTTGAACTCCTATGTCTTCAAGAATTTGATTAGATGACCCGGTTTGGCTGGTAAACCCATAGACAAGGGTCGTTATCAACAGTAAGGCGAAGATGATGGCAAACCGACGTATGTTCATCCGTTTTCTTGATTAAGCTGTTAAGACACTCGGAGTTATTACTGTAAGTCTTTTAACTTCTCTTCGTACTCTGCTTTATCTATTTCTCCGCGCGCATACCTGGTCTTGAGTATTTCCAGCACCTTGACATCTCCACCACCATGGGTTGAGGAAATGGGGTGACTGCTGCGTGCGAGAGAAACAACCAGCCATACGATTAGCCCAACTATGACCAGCCATATAATGCCCATCATTGACCAACCTCCTAATCCAGTCATCATCCAGGGTCCCATCATTCCGTGCTCAAACATTTCAGCTCTGCAAGCCTCCCATCCTGTAGTCATTCCGACAACGAGGGGTACAATAACCAAAGCCGCCAGTATTACCCCTCCAACTATCAATCCTATCTTCAGGCTCCTGTCCATATTGCGCCCTCCTCCACATTCGCATATTTATTAACTTCTTCGTTTAACTTTAATGTGGATACAGCACGCAAATATATGACTTATATCACTCGTTTAAGAATAAAATGAAAATTAAATGAGGGTTAGACAGAGCGCAAACTTGTGGCTAGTGCCGTTTTAGGTTTCTGCGACGATTATTTGCGGGTGGTTTTACGTTTGGGAAACTTTCAAACGACCAAAGGATTCAGTCAACCTCAGGCCGTTATTTGGCTCTAATTTGTTGGTTTAGGCTTGGTATAGTTCTTAACGCCACAATGAGGGCATAACCAAATCTTTGGTATAGGTTTCTGGAGTGGCCAAGCAATCATTGTATTACAGACTTTACACCTGCTTGAAAAGTGTTTTTGCTTGCCCATACTTTCATTATAACTGGTTTCGGTATCGGATTATAAGTTTCGGTGAACGCATGGCAAACTTGAAAAGATACGAAGGCGGCAAATGACCTTGAGCGACCAATAGAATTACGGGTAACATGATGTCTCTCCGCTTATATTTTGGGGCCGGTTTGGTGCAGAATGGCTACAAAATGCAGTTTGTTTTATAATAAAGAATAGTTGCTTACTGGCAGGAAAAGCGTGTAAAGAAATAATCATAGAAGTGGCAAGGAGGTAACTTTGGCGTTCGATTCTAACAGGAAGAACAAGGCATTAAAAACCATCCTATTAAGTCGCGGTGAAATTGAACGACAACTCAGCATGACCGAAGTAATGGAAGCTGTGGAAAATGCTTTCAAGCTTAAGGCACAGGGCAAGGCGATTATGCCCTGCAAAATTTATCTGGACCTGCCGCAATATCACGGCGATTTCAGAGCTATGCCTGCCTATATTGATGGCAGCGCCGGGATGAAGTGGGTAAGCGTCTATCCGGATAACCGCCAGTACAACCTGCCCGCCGTCATGGCGCTGATTGTCCTCTCTGACCCGAACAATAGTTATCCTCTAGCCATCATGGATGGCACACATATTACCAATATGAGAACCGCCGCCGCGGGCGGTGTGGCCGTTAAGTATTTGGCCCGGAAGAATTCCTCTGTCGTAGGAATGATAGGTGCCGGCAAGCAGGCGGAAACACAACTGCTGGCCATAAATGAAGTCCTGCCAGAAATTAAAGAAGTGAAGGTGTTTTCCCTGAGCCTGGAGATGAGCCAGGGGTTCGCCCGGGAGATGAGCAACAGGCTGGACCTGAACATCTGTCCTGTGGAAACGGTTGAGGCGGCCGCCGATGCTGATGTCGTGGTTACCACTACTTATGGTACCGGGCCGGTAGTCCTGAAGCAGCATATTAAGCCGGGAACCCATATCAATGCCATTGGCGCCGATGCCGAAGGAAAACAGGAGCTGGAGGCGGCACTGCTGTCTGCCGCCAGGGTTGTCATTGATGACCTGGAGC
>JBARQF010000180.1:0-12807 GCA_049643605.1 Dehalococcoidales bacterium | reverse complement strand
GGATAAGCGGGCTGGTCTTTATCCTGATTGAGCAGGAAAGCAAGTTGGTCCGCTACCATGCCATGCAGTCGATTTATATCTTTGGCGCTCTCACTGTTGCTGCCATCATTCTCGGCTGGGTACCCGTTATCGGTACGGTTATTGCCACCATCATCTGGCTTATTGGTGTAGCACTGTGGATTTTCCTCATGATACGGGCTTACCAGGGAGCAAAGCCCAAAATTCTCTGGGCGGGTGACCTGGCGGAAAAGTGGGTGCAGAAAAAGGGCGATTAAGCCTACCGGCTGAGCAGCAGATAGAAGAAGGGAAGGGTTTCCCACCTCCCTTCTTTTTATTATGCACTGTAAATTAGTGTATGCTCAATCCACCTGCTTGAAACGACTCTGCGGCGCCCCGCATATCGGGCACTTGTCCGGGGCCGTGCCCTCAACCGTGTAGCCGCAGACCTGGCAGACGGAAAACGACTTCTCTTCCAGTTTTTGCCCGCCTTCAAGTGCCTGCAATGCTTTTTCGTACAGCTTATGATGGATTTTCTCCACTTTGTTGGCGAAATCGAAGGTCGCTTCCGCCCTCTTCACGCCTTCGGACTGGGCCTGCTCGATGAACTCCGGGTACATTTCAGTGAATTCATAGTGCTCGCCGCCGATGGCTTCCTCCAGGTTCTCTTTGGTGGATTTGATGTCGCCCATGGTGCTCAGGTGGTTGCGGGCATGCACCGTTTCCGCTTCGGCGACGGCCCGGAACAGTCGGGCGATCTGGGGGTGTCCGTCTTTCTCTGCCTTCTCGGCAAAGAACAGGTAGCGTCGGTTGGCCTGGCTTTCGCCGGCAAAAGCCGCCTGCAGATTTTCCTGTGTACCGCTCATCTTAATTGCCTCCTCTGGTGTAATTCATGTGCGTCCTCAACTAAAATTATATCATTTTATGACAGCTTGACAAAGAGAAAACAGCTTGGGTAAAGTGTCATTTAATGGCCTTATTAATACGGGAAAGGAGATGAACCAATGCCGTCCAAAGTTTTTGCTCTCGTATGTAGCGGCGACCGGGAAGTAGCTCTGGAGGTGGGGCTGGTCTATCCGCTCAATGCCGCCAAAAAGGGCTGGATGGACGAGGTCAAGGTTATCTTTTTCGGCCCTTCCGAGAAGGTGGCGGCCAACGACGCCGAGGTGCAGGCGCGGATAAAGGAAATACTGGAGCAGGGCGTTGAGGTCCTGGCGTGCAAGTGGTGTGCCGACCGCATGGGCATCACCGAAAAACTGGAAGCCGCTGGCATCAAGGTGGTATATGTGGGGTCGGTTATATCCGACCTTCTGAAAGAAGGCTGGGCATCGCTGACCTTTTAGCGGCCGTATCGTATTTTAAGAACTATTTTGATGGAGGTAAAAACTATGGAAACCCTGGAAGGTATCAAAACGAGGTATAGCGCGCGCGCTTTCAAGCCTACCCCCGTCCCCAAGGACGTGCTGGAAAAGATTCTAACGGCGGTGAGCAACACCCCTTCCTATACCAACACCCAGCCGTGGGAGGTGGTGGTGGTAAGCGGGAAGAAGAAGGACGAGCTGAGTAAGGTTATCTTTGACCTGGCGAAGGCGAATGCGCCGACCAATCCCGACCTGCCCATGCCCAAAGGCTGGCCGGAAGAGCACAAGGCGCGCTCCGGTGAGCACGGCGCCCGGCGGTTGGCCGCACTGGGCGTTGCCCGGGATGATGAGGCGGGGAGAGAGAACCTGCGCCTGATGAACTTTGAGTTTTACGGCGCGCCCTGCGCCGTCTTACTGTTTATCGACGGGATACTGGGCGAGTGGTCGATTTTCGATATGGGGCTGTTCGCCCAGAGCCTGATACTGGCGGCGCACTCTCTGGGCGTGGAGAGCGTGCTTCAGGCTTCGGTGACCAACTACGCGCCGGAAATAAAGAAATTCCTGGGCGTGCCGGAGAGCAAGAAACTGGTCATCTCCATTCCGCTGGGCTACCCTGACGAGGGAGCTAAACTGAATACCTACCGCAGTCTGAAACAAAAGGCGGAAGAATTTACGAAGTGGTGTGAGTAGGGGTAAAGGTGGGGGAACCTATTATTAGTTATAAAAGTTAAGATTGCTTATGAATGTATTTCGGGATAGACTTGCTGTGACATGAATAATTATAAGTCTAAAATATTAATTCACGAGTTTAATAAAGCAGTCTGTAAAGGCGCACTTCCTTACATGATGGGATTGATTAGTGGAAAGCCCTATTCACCTTCTGAATTAGAAAAGTATTCATTTTCATTAATGGGTTGGGTAAACAGGATTTCTAACTGCTTTGAAGATTTGGAACATGCGAAGGTATATTTGAACCACTTTAGGACTAGCAGTTGGTATAGAGAGGCGGGAATAACAAAAAGCAATTATATTAATTATCACTACTGTAAATACGCAATTACGGTGGTCACAATTATGGACGTAGCTCTAATTCTCACCAATGATACTCTACGCCTCGGCAACCCTGAAAAACTATGCTCCTTCGATAATATAATAAAAAATTCTTGGGTAATTTCTTCGAATTTTGATAAACCGCTTACTAAGCTACGGAGTATAGTAGAACCATGGCGCGAACCTAGAAATTTTTTTATTCATCGTGGAGGGGAAATATATAGAGAGGTACTGACTGCTTTAGATGGATATGAACTTCTATGTGAAAGAGGTATCATAGACAAAAGCGTTTCTTTACACAGGATTAAACTCTTGTATAAATCAGAGCTTTCCAAGATTTTTGATGAGTTTAATCAAGTTGAGAAACCATTATTTAATGATGTATTTGAATTGTTATCAAAGTTACTACCAGTATACAAATCTTGGCGCAATAGACTAAAGTAACGTTTGCCCAAGATAGGCTGTGTTTAAGTGAGTTCCCAGAATATAATAAAGTTAAAAAATTGATATTTACTAAAATCACTCTCCCCTAATCAGCCTCTCCCCGTACTCCATTAGAACCTTGGCCCTGGCGGGGGGAGTCTTTTTTGTTTCCAGGTATTTTTTCAAAGCGTCAAGGGGGGTGATTTCCTCGGCGGTGAACTGGCCGAGGCGGAGTCGCGCCTCACGCACCGTCTCCCGCGCTACGGTGGCAAAATGAGCGTCTTGCAGCGCCTCCCTGATGTCAGCGTCGCGCAGCTGCCCTTCGAGCGATGAGGGCACGGTGATGTTCAGTCGCACGATGGCCTCTTTGAGCTTTTTCTCCTGCCCGGCAATGGCACCGAGCACGGTGGTGGTGGGGTCAGAGTCCTCCGCCTCCAGCGCCGCCTCAATGGTGAGGAAGCGGCGACCTGCCACCGGGTGGAACTCGAAGGATACCTGCCGCTGCCCTCTGGCCTTACCCGACTCAATATCCACCAGATAAAAGCCTTTTTCATCGGCCTCGTCGCCGAAATCCAAACGTGCCAGGCTGCCGGCGTAGACCACGGGCGGGTTTTCCGACAGGGCCTGGTGCCGGTGGATATGGCCCAGGGCAATGTAGTCAAAGGCGGGGTTGGCCACGCTGCTCAGCAGCAGGACATGCTCCTGCCCGATGGTCATCTGCTTTTCCGTGCCAATCTGGGAGCCGGCGACCCATGCATGGGCGGCGAGGATGGCGGGCAGCTTGGGGTCAAGCTTGGAGATATTGAGTTCAATGGCGCTGGTCAATGCCTGCTGCAGCTTCTCTTTCATTTGCTCGAAGTCGAGGTTCTTTGTTTCCTCGCGGCTGAGCAGGACGCTGCGCCTCAGCCAGGGCAGGGAGGCAACCTGGACAGTGCCGCTGCGGGTGGGGATTTGGTATATATCAGGGCGATTTGAGACGAAGACGTTTTTCACCGACAGGGTATCGAAAATTTCAGTGCTGGTGGCCCGGCCGACGGCGTTGGGCAGGTCGTGGTTGCCCACGAGGAGAAAGGTGGGGATGTCATTTGATGATAGGCGGTTGATACGCCTGGCAAATTCCCGCTGCTGGGTCTGGGTAGGCTCGCGGGTCTTGTAGGCGTCCCCGCAGAAGATGACCAGGTCCACTTCGTTCTCTATGGCGTAATCGATGACCTTATCCAGTGAAGCGAGAAAATCAATGAGGCGCGTGGAAAGTCCGGTCGTCGGGTCGGTGTGCCCGTAGGTCTCAACACCGAGGTGCAGGTCGGCGAAGTGGAGGATTTTCATGTTTTGACCTCACCCCCTCTTAAACACCTACTTTCCTTCTTCTTTCCATATCTGGCCGCCCTCTGGCAGCACAAAAAGGTCCTCGCCGGTCAGCTTGGCCGCGAGTGTCTCCTTGAGGGTGGCAATGGGTACACGTATCTGGTTCATGGAATCGCGCTCCCGGATGGTAACCTGGTTGTCCTCCAGCGACTGGAAATCAACGGTGACGCAGTATGGAGTGCCGACCTCGTCCTGGCGGCGGTATCTCCGCCCGATGCTCTGGGTATCATCGTAATGGACCATCCAGCACTGGCGGAGGCCATCGTAGACTTCTCTGGCTGCCTTCGCCAGGTTCTCCTTCTTGCTCAGCGGCAGCACCGACACCTTGTAGGGCGCCAGAGAGGGGTGGAGATGGAGCACCACCCGCAGCTCGCCCTGGGCGATTTCCTCATCGTAAGCATCGCAGAGGAAGGCCAGCACGGAGCGGTCCACGCCCGCTGATGGCTCAATGATATAGGGAACGATGTGCTCGCCGGAATCCTCGTCAAAGTAGGCCATCTCTTTGCCACTGTGCTTGGCGTGCTGCGCCAGGTCATAATCACCACGGTTGGCAACACCTTCAAGCTCCGACCAGCCCATGGGAAACTTATAGTCGATGTCGTTGCACTTCCTGGCATAGTGGGCCAGTTCTTCTTTACCGTGAGGGCGCAGGCGGAGGTTATCCTCCCTGATGCCGAGGTTCAGATACCACTGGCGCCTCTCCTCGACCCAGTAGTCGAACCATTTATCGGCCGTGTCCGGCCGGACGAAATACTCGATTTCCATCTGCTCGAACTCGCGACTGCGGAAGATGAAGTTGCCGGTAGTAATCTCATTGCGGAAAGCTTTTCCCAGCTGAGCGATGCCGAAAGGCAGTCGCCTCCGCGTCGAGTTGAGCACGTTCTGAAAATTGACGAAGATACCCTGGGCGGTCTCCGGTCGCAGGTAGACCACGTTGGCGTCCTCTTCCACCGGCCCCATGAAGGTCTTGAACATCAGGTTAAACAGGCGGGGTTCGGTCAGTTCGCCACCGCAGGAGGGACAGTTGGTGACCGACACTTCGTCGGTACGAAACCTCTGATGACAGCTCTTGCACTCCACCAGCGGGTCGGTGAACTGTTCTAAATGGCCGCTGGCCGCCCATGTCTGGGGATGCATCAGGATGCTGGTGTCCAGCCCCACCATATCATCGCGTCCCTGAACTACGGCACGCCACCAGGCCTGCTTCACGTTCCGCTTTAGCTCCACCCCCAGCGGCCCGTAGTCCCAGCAGCTTGATAGCCCGCCATAGATTTCACTGCTCTGGAAGATGAATCCCCGCCGCTGGCTGAGCGAGACGAGCTTTTCCATGGTAACGCCGCCCGGTATTTTTTCCGTCATTACGAGTACCTCTTAATGTAATGCTGTATGGTAATTATTGCTTCCTTGCCAGAGCCTGCTGTATGGCTAGGAAGAAGACTGCTCCCAGGATGATACCTCCGAGGCCCATGACAATCAGGGCGAATATCCATAAAGGCACGAGGTATATCCCGTACGAATTGTAGCTGAAAATGGCCAGCATTGCAAAGGCGAGAACCAACTGCGGCAGGGCCACCATATTGCCTATGAGCAGGAGCATCGTTTCGGCGCGTTTATTTGCGGTCGACTGGAAGCGGTTTCCCAGCCTGATTATGCCCAGAACAACGGCGGCACTCAGTCCGGCCAGCAGGAACTGCGGCACCAGCAGCCAGGCAGTGGTGGCGCCGCGGCTCAGCCACCGGTCGGGCAGGCCGTCCTGGAAATGATAGGCTATCTCCCCGGGAAGTCGGGGGTAAAAATAAACGGCGAGGCCAATGGACAGGAGCAGGAAGGTGAGGGGAAGTGCTATATGTCTCCACCGGAAGCGCATCATTTTGTTTTACGGGGACGCCAACGCTTTCTCCATCCCAGTATCTCGAGAAGATAACCAACTGCTGTCTCCTCCAGACCGACGTTGTGCAGTGGCAGGTTAGGATTGACATTATAACGATTGCGCCTGCCTTCCAGTTCCTTGCTTATATAGCCAGCCTGAAGCAGGTCGGCAATTATTTTGCGTGTTGCCCTTTCTGTGATGCCAATAGCACCAGACAGGTCCCGGGCGGTTATCCGGGGATGGATTGAAACATAGCTGAGGACAATGGCGTGGTTGGTTAAAAATTTCCACTCAGACATAACCGGTTAAAAAGACACGAATGAATAATAAATCATCATTACCAAATCATGCCAGACATATTGTCTAACTTTATAACATAGGTGGCAGCGGTAATGCAACCCCACTTTCGCTTTGTCCTGAAATATAAGTTTTTCCGAAAACCGTCATGAATCCGTAATCCGGGCGGGTCAAAAAAAATATTATCCAATATAACCCTAAACCTATTGACAGGGAAGTAATGGTGGTTAATAATACATGTAAAGAAAATCATCACTTATAAAGCATAATTAATAATACATGATAACAACAGGCAAGTCAAGGGAAATGCCGAAAAAACAAGGAGGTTTGATAGATGTTCTGGAGAAAAAAGAAAATTGAGGCGGCTACTGTTGAGGTAAGCACTGCGGGAACCGGTACCGCAACGGCGGGTACAGCAGCGGTAGCTGGAGCCGCAGCGACACCGGCGGTAACCAAGAAGGTAGAGCTCGAAGAAAAAAAAGTTATGCCCAAAGTCACCATTTACACGGAAAAGGAGATTCGACAGAAGATAGAGGCGCTAACCGAAAAGGAGAACAAAACCCATTTCTATCTGTCATCCAGCCCGGTGTCGGGTGGCCCGCTGGGAAGGGGCGCCGCTCTGGTCGAACTGAATCCCAATTGTCCGGCAAAAGGGCAGAAGAAGTATATTCTGACGGCGGTTTCCGTAAATGAAACGGAACCGGCTGGTAAAGGCATGAGAATGTTTGATTCTAACGATCCTAAACATGTAGCGCGGTGGATCAAGGAACGGCATTTCCAGTACACAAAAACAAGATAAGTGTAGCAGGTAACCAAGTAAACAAAGGGGTGATAACTTAATGGTGAAAAAGCCGGGCAAGCCAGGTGGTGGCGCCAGCAAACCGCCCTTTGGCACCAAGAAGTAAATAAGTAATTAAGCTGGCATGTATCATGGATGGGAGGAGTCATTTTCTCCCATCTATTTCTGCATGTGGTGACATAGTGCTGATTATGTCCACGTAAATCTTAGATAATTAATTGCCATAGAGAGGAAAAACTGATGATAGCCTTAAAACAGGACAAAATTATAAAGTGGCAGAACCAAGTTCCAGATGATAAGGTTTTCTGGTGTTGTGATGGCAGGGTTTTTAGAAGCTTAAAGGATCTTGCCATAGCCCTTAAGGAAATGTCCGAGGAAATTTATCAGCGCCATGTTGATGGTGAGAAGAACGATTTCAGCAACTGGGTTCATGATGTTGTTGGCGATGTCACCCTAGCCTACCAGATGAGAAAGGCCAAGTCTCGTGTGACCGCTGCCCGTCGTGTAACCGAACGGCTGGAGTGGTTGAAAGAACGGACATAACCGGAAGCGCATCATTACCTTATATTATCATTAATTGACAGTTTAATTAACACCATCCGCCAGGTATTTAAGAGCGCTGATTAAACAAATTGCTGGTTCAGAAGTACAACCTTTCAAAGAAGTAATTAAATGACGCTCTCATTCAGGTCAGTCTGAAAACGTCTATTCTCTAGGGCCTCGTGCTGGAATATTCAGACCAGTGATTTTGGCCGGCGCACCGCCAGGACAGCAGGGATGGCTATGGCGTACAGAGACACCATGATGATGAATGCCCAGTGGTAGGTATTCATGGTGTCATACATATATCCCCCGAACAGAGGGCCGGCAGCAACGCCAATGGCCTGGGCCAGAGATATCATGCCGAAGATGGCGCCATAGGAAGCTGGGCCGAAGTTACGGTTGACCATCATGGCCATGGTTGGCAGCCAGCCCCCAGACCCCAGTCCGATAACAATCGCGTAGAGCCAGATTATCGCCATAGGTGTTCCCGGCTTTATCAATATGAGGACAACGGTGGCGATAGCTAAGAGCACGAGGCTGATGGCGCAGGCCTGCTTGGCTTTAATTATATCGCAGAGCCAGCCGAAGAAAAATTTACCGATGGCGCTTCCCAGGCCAAGACCGGTAACCGCACTGGAAGCTAATATCAGGGAGAATCCTTTATCCTGGAGGTAAGGCACCTGGTTCTGGAGAACACCCATGGCGCTGAAGCCATTGAATAAGAAGGCAATGCATAAAAACCAGAACGCGGAAGTACCCAGCGCCATTTTCAGGCTGAGCCCGCTGGTGGCAGTACGTGAAGCTTCCAATTCGGTAATGCCCCTGTCGTAGACAACTCCATCAGGGTTGAGTCCCATATCTGACGGCTTTGTTCTGACCACGAATATAGCGAACGGAATGAGAGACAAGTTGAATAGACCCAAAGCGGCATAAGACATATTCCAGCCAAAGGTGGGAATGAGAAAGGTCCCGATAAGCGGCGCCAGTACCAGTATCCCGAGGCCGATGCCGGTGGACATGATGCCAATAGCGGTACCACGGCGCTTCACGAACCAGTTAGAGACCATGGTGCTGGCCGAAACTTGGCCGATAGCGGCATGGCCGATGCCGATAAAAAAGTAGGCGAGATAAAGGTGCCACAGGCCTTGCAAGGCGTAGAGTGATATAAAACCCAGGCCGGCAATCAGAGAGCCGCCTGCGATAACCCCCCTTACCCCATAGCGGTCCACCAGCCAGCCAACCAGTGGAGCGGCGAGGCCGGCAAGCAGATAGTAAATGGTGAAGGCAAGCATGATTTCCCCCCGGCCCCAGCCAAACGCGGTTTGCAGATTGGTGACAAAAAGGCTGAAAGCGCCGACACCGCTGCCAGAAAAAAGGCCAAGACACAGTAAGGAAATGGCAATCATCCAGTAGCCATAGAAAATTCCGGGTTTTCTAATGGCCGGTGTTTTTCCTGTATCGCTCAAAAGTTCGTTTCTTTCTGATTAGTCGTCTGATTTTTCCGAATGGTTTGTCCCCGAGATTGCACTGACGTAGGCTATGGCATATTCTTTGGAATGGGAAAGGCTGACGGCAATCTCCTTTATGCCCATCTCGTCTGCTTTACCCTGTGCCCTTCCGTACAGGTTAACCCGCGGCTGGCCGCTGGCATGGGACAGGGTTTCGACTTCCCGCCAGCTTATGCCCATTCTGCCTGTACCCAGGAGCTTCATGACCGCCTCCTTGCAGGCAAAGCGGGCCGCCAGCGACGACGGCTTGCTGCGGTACGCCGCCAGCTCTGATTCGGTGTATACGCGTCTGAGAAACTTTTCTCCCCAGCGCTCTACCGCCTCTTTAATCCGACCTATTTCAATGATATCGACGCCAATATAATGCGACATGATATTCCTACGCGGCAGACCCGGTTAATTCTTCAAACAGACCGGAACAGAGTTTGTCCAGCATCCCGGACAGTTTTCTGGTGGGCAGGCTGGTGAAAAGGGGGGTTATTGATATATTGCCGCGGTCCACTGTCCAGACATCCGTTTTTCGGCCCTGGCTGCCGCCCTGTCGCTGCCGCACCAGCCAGTAGTAATTCCGCTTGCCGTCATTTCCCTCGGTGACGGTGTTGATATGGCTCTCGTTGGCCAGCTCGGTGACCTGAATGCGGCCGATTTTATCCAGCGGTGCATTGGGCACGTTGATGTTGAGAAATAGGTTATCGGGCGGCGGACTGGCGTCCATTCGTCCCGCCAGCAGGGTAGCCAGCCTGGCCGCTATCTGAAAACCGAGCTCACTATCTCGTTCGGTGGAGACAGCGAGTGCCGGGTAGCCGTGCAGATAACCCTGAAGAGCCGCGCTTACCGTTCCCGAGATGTAAATATCATCTCCCAGGTTCAGCCCCCAGTTAATCCCTGAAATGACGAGGTCGATTTTGCTTTTTACCAGGCTGCCCAGCGCCAGCAGGACGCTGTCTGATGGCGTACCTTCCACAGCGTACGCTTCAACACCCTGAACCACCGGCTTTGCCCGCCTTATCCGCAGCGGCTCCCAGAGTGTCACCGCGGTACCGCTGGCACTCTGTTCTCTATCCGGCGCCACGACCACCACCTCAGCGATGCTGGTCAGTTCCCGTACCAGTATCCACAGGCCATCAGCGGAAATGCCGTCGTCATTGGTTACCAGAATCTTCATGGGGAATCATTAAGAGTTTATCACAGTGGGAAATTCAACGGCAAACATTCGCGCGTAAAAGCGTTTTCCAAAGGGACTTGTGGACGAAATAGCTCTGTGGTAGCATAATAGTTATCGCTATACAATACGGGGTGCTTATGTGCGCGCGCCCCGGAATGTTTAAACAATATAACGGTATAAGTTCAAGGTGGATAGAGAAATAAACCTGACCATAAATGACAAAGAGGTGAGCGGCCGTCCCGGCATGACCATCCTGGAGGTGGCCGGGGAAAACGGCATTGATATTCCAACCCTCTGTCATATCCCAGACCTGCTGCCCATCGGGGCCTGCCGACTCTGCGTTGTTGAGGTGGAAGGCTCCCGGACGCTGGTCGGCTCCTGCCATACTCCGGTTGCCGAGGGCATGGTCATACAGACCCATTCACCAAAGGTGATTGCCACGCGAAAGGTGCTGGTCGAGCTGATGCTGGCCAGCCACCCTGATGCCTGCCTGGTCTGTGACAAGGCCAATATCTGTGAGCTGCGACGGATTGCCGCTGACCTGGAAATAGGGCTGCCGCGCTTCAGAACCCGGAAACACTACTATCCGGTAGAGGATGAGAACTCGGGGATGCTCCGCGACATGTCCAAGTGCGTGCAGTGCCGACGGTGCGTTGTTGCCTGCAAGAGCCCGGGTGGTGAGCCGCTTTTCGGCATGGCATATCGTGGTTTTGACAGCAAGGTGGTTCACGGCCATGACCAGCCGCTGGGCAGCGAATCCGGTGAGAACTGTGACGCCTGTATCGAGATATGCCCATCGGGAGCATTGCAGAAGGTGAGGAGAAGGGGAGAGGAGAGGGCGGATAGAGCGCTTATTATAAAAGGGTGAGCTATCGGAGATGGTGAAATGGCGGGAAGAACAGTCATGACACCGCCCAAAGACCGGGCCGACCTTGTAGAGTGCCTGAAAGAGGTGCAGCGCCGTTATGGCCGCGTGCCGGAAGAGGTTATTGCTGAACTGGCTGAATCACTGGCCATACCAATCCACGAAGTCTACGGGGTCGCTAGCTTTTATTCATTTCTTTCCACGAAGCCGCTGGGCAGGAACGTTATCCGGGTCTGCCGGAGCCTGCCCTGCTATCTCAAGAGTGCGGAAATGATTATGGAAGCGGTGGAGAAAGAGCTGGGCATTGGCCCTGGTGAGACGACGCCCGATGACCGGTTCACGTTCGAGCTGACCAACTGCATCGGCCTCTGCGACCATGCCCCGGCCATGCTCATCAACCAGGACCCTCACGTTGATTTAACACCCGAGAAGATAAAGCAAATTTTAGGAGCTTACAAATAGTTCGGGAGGCTGGCTCGTGCCGCAGCAGCGAATAGTACTGAAAAACTGCGATGTCATCGACCCGGGGCGGATTGAAAGCTGCCTGGAAAACGGCGGCTTCCAGGCCTTGGCGAAAGCCAGACGTGAAATGACCCCGGAACAGATAACCGATGAGATAAAAGCTTCTGGGCTGAGGGGTCGGGGCGGGGCCGGTTTTCCCTGCGGCATTAAATGGGAGGGCGCCCGCACCGCGCCTGGCGACGAAAAATACGTTATCTGCAACGCCGATGAAGGCGAGGTAGGCACGTTCAAGGACCGTTACATCCTGGAGAAAGACCCCTATACGCTCATTGAAGGGATACTCATTGCCGGTCGCGCTATCGGGGCGAAGCAGGGTTACATCTACCTGCGTGCCGAGTACCACTTCCTCCTCGACCGTCTGCAAAAGGCCGTTGACCGGGCAAAGGAAAAAGGGTTTCTCGATGGCTTCAACCTGGAAATTCGCGAGGGCGCCGGTGCCTATATCTGCGGCGAAGAGTCGGCGCTGATGGATTCCATCGAGGGGAAAAGGGGAGAGGCGCGCTATCGACCTCCCTTCCCCACCACCTCCGGACTCTGGGGCAAGCCGACCATCATCAACAACGTGGAAACCCTGATGAATATCCCGCAGATTGTCCTGAACGGCGCCGGCTGGTTCAGCCAGATGGGCACGGAGCGGAGCAAGGGTACCAAAGTATTCTCCGTCAGCGGCGACGTTGACAAGCCCGGCGTGTATGAGATGGTGTTGGGCAGCCCGCTGCGTGAGTTGGTAGAGGAGCTGGCGATGGCGAAGGGGGTTAAACTGGTTCAGATTGGCGGTGCCACCGGCAGGCTCTTGCCCTGCGCGCAAATAGATACCCCTCTGGCTTTCGAGGCGGTGCTGGGCGCGGGAGCGGTCACCGTCTACAACGAAAGCCGTGATGTTGTTGACATTGTCCACCGTACCATGGAATTTCCGGTCGAGGAATCCTGCGGCAAGTGCACTCCCTGTCGCCAGGGAACCGAGGTGATGGCCGAGGTACTGGGCAAATTTCACAGGGGTGAAGGTTCGTTGAAAGAACTGCAGAACCTGGAAGACCTGTCC
>JBARQF010000179.1:0-4400 GCA_049643605.1 Dehalococcoidales bacterium | reverse complement strand
TCCTTGAACTAGCATATTCATTTTCTACCTCTCACGGATAGAATTGTCAGAATACGTCATACTATATCCCAACAGAAACTCTGAAGGGCAGACAATACAAGATACAAACTCATATTGCCTGCCCTTCTAATGAAACTTCATCTTGTGTGCGACACTGGGCTTAGATACGCAGAGGGATTAATACCGTGATGCGTAGCTGTTGCTGCCACTTTGGGTACGCTGTGCTTTGTTGGCTCGGCGGCATTCAGGACAACGCTTAGGCTCATTGGCAAAGCCTTTAGTCTGGTAGAACTCTTGTTCCCCAGCGCTGAAAGTGAACGTGGTCCCACAATCGGAACATTGGATTGACTTGTCCTCAAAACTCATTGGATGACCTCCTCTCTTCAAAATTATAGCTAGAGCCTGGGTCATCCAATACTTGATATGAATCTGAGGGGATTGAAGAAATTGGTAGGAACCTAAACCAGAACTACGCCTCCATTTTACATCAAAAGGATTCCCTTTGTCAATTTGTTGTACATTCCTCTGCAATTCAGGTTACTTTTGTTGTGATAAATATGTTCGTTTTTCTATACGGTGAGACTAATCAAAAAGTAGTACAATTATTAGGGGCAAGTCAAACTCACTCAATAAGCAGTGAGGTGGATAAGTTGGTAAGTTTAGATAAACAGGTTAGCTCTAATGGAAACATTATCACTATGTTTACCGGGAAGGGAGGTGTCGGTAAGACGACATGTGCTGCAGCTGCGGCACTGCATTATGCTTCCTTGGGGAAAGAGACCCTAGCTATCTCAACCGATGCCACTCCATCCCTTTCACATATATTTGAACTAACACATAAGGAAAAACCGGCAATAGTGAAAGAGTTTTTATCTATCAACGAGCTCGGTATGAATGAAGTGATGGAGATGTGGGACAAGAAATTCGGTGCCGAGGTCTACGCAGTTTTTTCATCTCTCGTGTCTATCGACTATTCAAGGTTCCTTGAGTTTATGACCTCCGTATTGCCAGGGCTGAGTGATGAATTTATGCTTGACTATATCAAGGAATTAAACGTAAAAGACGAGTATGAGAATATTATCTGGGACACTGCGCCTCTCGGTCAGACGCTCGCTTTACTTGAAACTCCTGCCCTACTGAGAAAACATTTGAGAATGGCTCCACGCATCTACTCAAAACTGAAACTTGGACATAAAAGCAAGAAACCAATAATGGATATCCTGAGGCATTGGGAGGAGGCATCCACCGAAATCATGGATTTCATCAGGGAGAAAGTGAGATTCAACATAGTCACCATCCCGGAAGCCCTTGCTGTTGAGCAACTTGCCAGCACTTTTCACAAGCTAGACGAATATGGCCTTACGGTTCAGCAGTTAATAATAAACAACGTGATTAAGGGAAAAGACTCAGATTTCTTGCTGACCAAGGCTGAGCAGCAGAAGAGTTATATTGAGACTATTCATGATAGCTACTCAAACATGGAGATAGTAGAATTACCGATGTTTCCTTATGAATTGAAAGGGTTGGAACGGCTCAAAGAGATTGACATTATACTATTTAAAAACACCCGGTAACACCTGGCCAGGAGTACAGTTATAATGTTAGTAAAACAGGATAATAAAGGGGGATAAATAGTCAGGACATCCCAACAATTTACTTTTCCGAGTTACCAAGTTTTACTTCGACGAATCACCTGAAAATATAATAATTAAAGTGTAACAAACTATGGCTGATAAACGTAATAAATATGTCGAGGTCAATAAAGCATCGGGATTTCCTAGGCCCTTCACCCGTGACCAGAACGAAATTGTAAAGCTGGTACAAAAAGCCATAGGTGGTGATTCTGAAGCCTTCGGAGACCTTTATATGACTTACGTGGAACCTATTTACCGATATATTTTTTATCAAGTCAGAGATAAGATGACTGCTGAAGATATCACGGAGGAAGCGTTTTTTAAAGCTTGGAATTCAATTCATTCCTGTAAAGGGAGAGAACAAACATTTTCATCATGGCTGTACCGAATTGCTCATAACAGCATGATCGATGTGCTTCGTAGCAGGAAAAAGGAGCTTTTCCTGGATACAGAGACTGCAGCCGGGATTATTGATGATAAGTCGGAACTGGAAACAAGATTAGAGAACAGACAGCTGATGGATACTATTGCTTTATTACCTGAAAACCAAAGGCAGGTAATCGTGCTTAAATTTATCGAAGGACTAGACAACCAGGAAATTGGGCAGGTTATCAGAAAAAGCCAAGGGGCCGTCCGAATATTACAAATGAGAGCGCTGCATACGCTACGGACAAACTTGAGGAGATAAACGGGTAGAAATGGGAAATAACCCAGCCAGGGTCTTAGAAGAGTGCATTGCAAGGCTGCGTCAGGGCGAGTCGGTTGAGGATTGCCTGGCGAAATACCCGGAAATGCGGAACGAAATCGAACCACTGCTAAATATGGTCCATTCAGTTTATTGCCTGCCCAGAGTAAGCCTATCAGGTAAGTTTCAAAAAACTGCTAAAGCACGCTTGATGAGTAGAATTCGGCAGCAGTCTGCTCATCAGGAGAAGGCGACTGAGTCAAAGCCGGGGACTACCCTGATTGACGGATTGAAATTAGTAAGTCAAAAAATATGGCAACCGGTTCTTCAGGCCAAGAAAGTGGCTATTCCAGTAACAATGGCGGTAATGGTAATTTTAGCCTTAATCTTTTCGGGGTTGCCTTATTTTACGTCCCCTACCCCGGCTTTAGCTTCGCAAAGTACGCTGAATCTACTCTCTGGAACTGTCGAAATTCAAGGGCCGGGTGAAGATAAAAGTCAGCGTGGCAATGATGGTGATGTTTTAGATGCAGGTACACGGGTAAAGACGGGTTCAGATTCCCACGCGCTGCTTACTTTCTTTGAAGGTAGTACCATTAAACTTGAGCCCAATACTACCGTGGAAATTCAGCAAGTAGAGCTTACAGATGAACAATCTGTCACAATTGTGCTGACACAGTGGCTGGGCCGGACGTGGAGTCGCGTAGTTAAGATGACTGACTCGGGTTCCCAGTACCGGATTGAGACTCCGTCTGCTACAGCGATAGTAAGAGGTACCCTGTTTAGCACTGAGGTAGAAGAAACGGGAGTCACCAGAGTAGTCACGACCGAAGGATTAGTCAGCGTAGTAGCGCAGGGCGAAGAAGTATATTTACCCGCCAATCTGCAGGCACACATAGGAACCGGGGCAGCGCCCTCTCTACCAGAGACGCTGCCAGACCCTGAGTCGGAGGTTATCGTTACAATCGATATGCCAGCAATCGGCTCGGTAACCGACCCTAACAGTTCCAGTACCGGTATGCTGCCCGATGGTGGATCTTATAACCAGATACTCGGTTCTCAAGCATCATCTCCTTCTGAAACAGTCCAGATGATACATATATCGGAGCCAATCGATGGTGAATATATTATTGCCCTTCGGTACTTAGACAAAGGAGTTGCCGGATTCAATATTCAAGGTAAATCCGAGGGGGTAGTAATTTTTGAATACACAGGGAAGTGGGGCGGTTCAAAGGATAGCGGGTGGCTGATTTATCTTAACTTAAATGTTGATGGTGGCTACATCACGGGAGGGGAAATAAATATCGCAGAACAGATGGGTGATGAGTCTCCAGAAAAAGGGATACCTCATCCAGATGATGGTAGCTCAGGCCCGGACGAGCCATCAGAAACCGAAAGCGCCACTTCTGAGGACACCGCAAATGG
This sequence comes from Dehalococcoidales bacterium, assembly GCA_049643605.1. GTDB lineage: Bacteria > Chloroflexota > Dehalococcoidia > Dehalococcoidales > RBG-16-60-22 > E44-bin89. The sequence goes on along the minus strand of JBARQF010000179.1, from coordinate 656 downwards.
TGAGGGACCTAGTAAAGATGACGGAACTTCTACCGGTAAAAGTGAAGACGATGATAAGGATACCAAGGGCGGAACGGGTCAACCAGAGGATAAAGAAGATAAGGACGGCAAAGTAGACAAGGAAGAGGACATTCCTGGAGACACCCAGGATGACAATGGTAAACCAGAAGATAAAAAAGATAAAGACGATAATGATAAACGAGACGATGAGAAAGAGGACAGGACCGGGAACACTCATGATGACAATGGTAAACCAGAAGATAAAAAAGATAAAGACGATAAGGGTAAACCAGACGATGAGGGTAAACCAGGCGATGAGGGTAAACCAGGCGATAAGGGTAAACCAGACGATAAGGGTAAACCAGACGATGAGAAAGAGGACAGCACTGGGGACATCCTACTAGACGATAATTACCCTGCTGGTGGTAAAAAAGACGAGTACCCAAATGATTATCTAGGCAAAAAAAGACCAGCAGTAAACAAAGAAGAATATTAATATAATAATGGCATGGGGAGTATAGTCAGGTTCGACCATACGGTTTATCAGGATACCACCCACTGGCACTATTTGCACCAAGGTGCAAGTAAGTGATCACCAGCACTGTAGTCAGGGGTAGAAGAAACCTGCAGCAACCGAGACCTCTCTACCATACCTT
>JBARQF010000178.1:0-11619 GCA_049643605.1 Dehalococcoidales bacterium | reverse complement strand
GGCCTGGATTACCAGGGTGACCGCTTTGTCATCAGCGTGCCCAATACTGTTATCGCCGAATACCTCGACCGGAACCAGCGTTCCTTAATTGACAAGACCCTCATCCACCTCACCTCCTCCCCAGAGATGCAGGGTTCTTTTCAGGTAAACGGCAGAAACAACCATTCGTCGAATGGTCACTCGGCGGACCCGGCCCTTCTAGCCCCCGCGCTATCAGACCCCAACCAGTTTAATCCAAATTACGTTTTTGATAGCTTCGTCGTCGGCAATGGCAATCAGCTTGCCTATGCCGCGGCCAATAGCGTCGCCATGAACCCGGGCAAAGTTTACAATCCCCTTTATATTTGCGGGGCGGTTGGGCTGGGCAAAACCCATCTCCTGCATGCTATCGGGCAAGCCGCACAGGCCAGGTATATCCAGGTTGTCTGTGTCAGCGCGGAGCAGTTTACCAGTGAATTCGTCAGCGCCGTCCGCCAGAAGAAAGTAGACGACTTTAATCAGAAATATCGCCACGCCGGCATGCTTCTAATTGATGATATAAATTTCATCGGTGGTAAAAAGCAGACCGAGGAGAGCTTTTTCCATGCCTTTAACTCCCTCTTTAACGCCAACCGGCAGATGGTCTTCACCAGCGACCAGCCACCCAAGGCAACCGCCCTCCTGGATAAAAGGCTGCGCTCTCGCTTCGAGAGCGGGCTGGTGGCGGATATTCAGTCCCCGGACCAGGAGACCCGCCAGGCCATATTAAAGGCAAAAGCCAGAAAGAGGGAAATAAATATCGCCGATGATGTGCTTGAGTTCATCGCCGGGCAGGGCCAGCAAAACATAAGAGAGCTGGAAGGACTATTGAACCGTGTCACCGCTTTCGCCAAGTTATTAAACTCACCGCCGACCATGGCCTTGGCAGCAAAGGCAGTTGTAAATATCGGAAGCAGGGAAAGAGTAACTGATTCGAGCGCGCTTAGCCGGGTCATTGATGCCGTTGCCCAGGGCTTCAACCTGAAACCCGAGGATTTGAAAGGCCGCCGGAGAGATAAAGAAACATCGATAGCCCGACGTGTTGCCATGTATCTCCTTCGCCAGGAAAACGGTTGTTCACTCGCCCAGATAGGCGCCCTTCTCGGCGACAGAGACCCGTCTTCCGTGGCCACTGGCACGAAAAAACTCGCCGAGGAGCTAGTTCATAACAAATCCATCAAGCGAAAGCTCGCGGATGTTAAAAAAATTCTCAACTCTTAGCCAAACCGCAAGGCAAATTAAATCTCTCCATATTGGTTGCCACCCCTCGTTGTTCTAAAACCCCCTGCTTAGCTGCTTGGTTTTTGCCTAATTTTTGAATAATTTTGGGCTACTTTTCACCCTAACTTACGCACGAGTTGATATCCTCTTCAAAAATGCCTGCTGCATATTATTATAATTATTACTAAATTCTCATATACTAGATAGGATGGTATATGTTATTAATAAAAGTAACAGGTATTAATCAGTTTGGGGTTTTTATATAAAAATGATTGATAAGGCAGAGATTCTGGTGAAGTCAGGTGCCGGCGGCGATGGTGTAATCAGCTTCAGGCGGGAGAAGTTCGTTCCTTTTGGGGGGCCCGATGGTGGTGATGGCGGGAACGGGGGCAACGTGATTGTCCGAGCCGAGCCAGCAAACGCCAGCCTGAGGAAATACCAGTACCGGAAACGCTATTTTGCCGGGGAAGGTGGGAACGGCGGGAGCAGGAAAAAGCACGGTCGGAATGGCAGCGATTTAATCCTGTCCGTCCCACCCGGGACCCTGGTTACCAAGAAGACAGTCCTGCCCGGCGAAGAAATTTTTACCGACTTGGAGGAAGCCGGGGAACAGGTGGTAGTGGCCAGGGGGGGAAAAGGGGGGTTGGGCAACGCGCGCTTCGCCTCCTCTACCAATCAGGCCCCCCGCATTGCCCAGCGAGGAGAGCCCGGCGAGGAAGTCGCCATTGTACTTGAGTTGAGGCTCATCGCTGATGTCGGCATTATCGGCTATCCCAACGCAGGAAAGTCGACTTTGCTGTCGAAAGCGTCTGGCGCCAGGCCCAAAATCGCCGGCTATCCATTCACCACGCTGGAGCCGATTCTTGGAGCGGCTGAGGTAGGGAGACACAACTTTGTCTTGGCCGAGATACCGGGCTTGATTGAGGATGCCCACCTCGGGCGCGGCCTCGGACACGAATTTCTCCGCCATAGTCTGCGCACCAAAATGCTGCTCCACCTGGTCGACGGCAGCCACGAATCGCCGCTGGAAGATATGATACGGGTGAATAACGAGCTCGCGCTTTATGACTCGGCACTGGCGCAAAAACCCCAGTTCGTCGCGGTGAATAAAATTGACCTGCCGCCGGTAGCCGCCAGGCAACAGGAGATAGAGAAGTCCTTCAGGGAGGCAGGAATCGAGGTATTTTTTGTATCGGCGGCGACGGGACAGGGCGTGAGCGAGTTGGTGGCGGCCACCGCCGAGAAGCTGGGCCAGATGGAAAAGAGCCGCGCAGCTCTCAAGGAGGCACCGAAGAAGGTATTCCGTCCTCAACCCAGAGAGAGGGGCGCAAAGGTAATCAGGGAAGGCGAAACCTTTGTCATCCAGGCATCCGAGATGGAACGCATTGTGGCGGCGAAGGGAGCTGATGAGAGCGAGTTACGCGCCCAGCTCCTGCATCAGCTTTCCAGGGCCGGCATTGTCAGGGAACTGGAGAAAGCCGGTATAAAACCAGGTGACAGAGTACGCTGCGGAACTGTAGAATGGGTATGGTAGTTTCATGAATATTGGTGTTTTGGGCGGCACATTTGACCCGGTTCACAACGGGCACCTTATCCTGGCGGACGTGGCCGGGGAGCATCTTAACCTGGATGAGATACTTTTCATCCCGGCTGGCCAGCCGTGGCTCAAGATAGAACGGATTATCACGCCGGCCCAGCACCGATTGCAGATGCTGCGGCTGGCGCTTGACGACAGGCCCCAGTTCAGAATCTCTGAAATGGAAATAGAACGGCCTGGGCCAACTTACACGATTGATACCATTAACGCGCTGAAAAACAACCTTAATGCTGGCGATGAACTGTTCTTTATACTGGGCCAGGATAGCCTGGTACAGATTCCGCAGTGGCATGACGCTCAAGACCTCATACAGCTCTGCTATCTGGCGGCGGCGCCGAGGCCCGGCGTTAAAAAGCCGGATTTAAAGGCACTGGAAGCGGAAATTCCGGGCATCAAGCAGCGGGTTATGCTCATGAAGGAGCCGAAGGTAGATATCGACGCCACGGATATCAGAGAGCGCGTTGCCAGAGGCCTTTCGGTGCGCCACCTTGTCCCCGAGCCGGTCAACCGCTACATCAAAGAGCAAAAGCTGTATATCGCCTGAGTTTTCTGGACAATGCCAGGACTTTTTAAATAGAATTGAAATATTCAGTGATTCCTATGAGGGAAGAAAGGAGTCGGTTAGATGGCTGATATGTCTCTTCTGGCACAGGCAATTGACCAGGGCGACCGTGAGAAGACCGTAGAGTTGACCCAGAAAGCGCTTGATGCCGGCGGTAACCCGCAGGACATCGTTGCACAGGGGTTGCAGGCAGGCATGGCCGCAGTGGGAGAGAAATTTTCCAGCGGGGAATATTTTCTTCCCGATATGCTCATGGCAGCGCGGGCGATGAAGGCCGCCCTTGAGGTACTCGCGCCGGCCCTCAAGGAGACCGGCATTCCGACCATCGGCAAGGTGGTCATCGGCACCGTTGAGGGCGACATGCATGACATCGGCAAGAACGTGGTCGCCACCTTTCTCAGCGGCAACGGCTTCGAGGTCTTTGACCTCGGGCTTAACGTGCCGGCCCAGAAATTCATTGACGAAGTGAAAGAGAAGAAGCCCGATATCCTGGGGATGTCGGCACTGCTGACCACCACCATGCCGTTGATGGGCAAGGTCATCAAGACGCTGGAGGAGACGGGGCTGCGTTCCAGCGTTAAGGTGGTCGTCGGCGGGGCGCCGGTGACGCAGGACTACGCCGACTATATCGGTGCCGATGGCTACGCCCATGACGGGGGCCGGGCGGTGCCGGTGTGTAAAGAGCTTGTCGGAAAGTAGTATTTTCAAAGGCACAGACAAGATGGCCATGACAAAAAAACAGCAGATACTGGCGGCGGCGCGGGGCGAAAAGCTGGACAGGCTGCCTTTCGGGGCGCGCATTGACGTGTGGTACAACTACCACTCCGCCCACGGCACCCTCCCTGATAAATACCGGGGCTGGAGCCAGACGGATATCCTGCGCGACCAGGGCGCCGGCGCTCAGGCGCGCTTCTTTTCCGTAACGAAGGAAGAATACCGCGATATGGAAGTGGTGGAAACAAACGACCCGCCCTACGTCACCACCGAGTACCATACGCCCGTCGGCACCGTAGCCAAGAAAGAGCTCTTTGACACTTCCGAAGGGCCCTGGATAAAGTATGAGATGGAAAAGCTCTTCAAGAGCGAGAAAGACTACCCGGTGCTCAAGTACGTCATGGAACACACCGAGGCGGTGGATAACTTTGAGCCATATCAAAAATTACGCGAGGAGGTTGGGGAGGACGGCATGGTGATGACCGCCTCCGGCGGACTCTGGTCGCCGGTGCAGCGCGTCATGCGCGAAATCATAGGCTATGAGCTGTTCTTCTACGAGCTGGCCGACCACCCGGCGCGGGTGGAGGAATTGATTGAAGCGGTAAAAGACCTGGAGAGAAGAAAGCTGAAGGTGGCGATAGGCTGCGACCTGGAAATCTTCAATGTCTGCGCCAACTGGAGCGATGACATCCAGACGCCGGTGTTCCGTAAGTATTTCGTTCCCTGGTTTCAGGAGGTAAGCGAATTCCTTCATTCCCACGGTCGCCTCGTCATGGCGCACACCGACGGTGAAATGAGGCGCCTGAACCCCATGTTCCGTGAGACCGGCATTGACGTCGCCGAAGCCATTACCCCCGCCCCGCAGACCCTGGTCAGTATGAAGGAGTTCCGGGAAACGCTGGGCGACGAGGTTACACTCTGGGGTGGGATACCGTCGATACTGTTCGAGCCGATGTATAGCGATGAGGCCTTTGACGCCTTTATCAAGAACATGTTCCGGGAGATGGCCCCCGGGTACCGGTTCATCGTGGGGATGGGGGATAACCTGCCCTTTGACGGCGATATCAACCGTGTCGGCCGGGTCGTTGCCCTCATCGATAAGTATGGCAGGCTGCCAGTTGAAGTCCAGGAGTGAGCAAGATGACCGTTGAGAACAAGGGAGAAAAGACGGACCTTACCCCGAGGCGGCGTTTCCTGGCCAACCTTATGGGCGGTCGCAAAGGGAAGCGCATTTCCGTATCCAATCCCACCTCAATCGTCTGCGCGGAACTGATAAACAAGGTTGGCGTCCATTTCCCCGAAGCCCATACCGACGCCAGCGCTATGGCGGAACTGGCCGCCGCCGGCTATGAGGTCCTGGGCTTTGATACCATCATGCCGGAGTTCAGCGTTCAGCAAGAGGCCGCCGCCCTCGGCTGCGACGTTAACTGGGGCAGCGATACCATGATGCCGGAAACGATGACGCACCCGGCGAAGAGCCCCGCGGATGTTGTAATCCCGGATAACCTGCTGGAGAAACCTTCAATAAAGGTGGTGCTGGATGCCATATCGCAGCTGCGCCGTGAGTACGGCGACCGCGTGGCCATTCTCGGCAAGGTTATGGGCCCTTGGACCATCTGTTACCATACGGTCGGCGTGGAGGATTTTCTCATCCTGGTGCGGCTTGACCCCGACCAGGTGAGGGCATACCTGGAAGCGTATATGCCGGTGACGATTGCCGTCGCCAATGCCCAGCTCCGTGCCGGGGCCGATGCCGTGGTGCTTCCCGACCATGCCACCGGGGCGATGGTCAGCGCCCAGACCTATGCTGAATTCCTGGTGCCGGTGCACCGGAAGATGCTGGCGCATATCGGCGGGCCGACCATCCTGCATATCTGCGGCAAGTGCCTCGACCGTATTCCGCACATTGCCACCGAGGGCTATGACGGCTATCACTTCGAGTGGCAGAATGACCCGGAAAAGGCGGTTGAAGCGGCGGGAGGGCAGGTATCACTGCTGGGGGGCATCAGCAATATTACAGCCCTGCTTCAGGGCACGCCGGACGACGTGTACAAGCAGGCCAGGTACAATATTGATGCGGGCGTTGACTCCATCGGGCCGGAGTGTGCCATATCGCTGCAGACCCCGCTGGAAAACCTGAAGGCGATAATTGCCGCCGCCGAAGAAGGCTACTAGATACCGGCGGATGGGGGCTATTCGTCCCGCGTCTCTTTCAGAAATTCCTCGGCCAGCAGTACCGCTTCATTCGCGGTGATGTCGAGCGGCGCCTCGTATTTAACCTCGGCGTATTCCTTCTCCAGCTCCTCGATATAGGCTTGGAACTCCTGGTTATGGCTCGCCATGAAGTTGAGCTTCACCTCCAGCTCCTCGGCCTCCTGGTCGAGGTCGGAGATATCCAGGTTTAGATGGAGCAGGCTGTTCAGCCGGAGAACAATCGCCTTTATTGCCTTCGGGTTGCGCGGGATGACGACGTTGAATTCGGGGTAGTAGGTGGACCGGGCGATAATGCTCACGAAGGGCATTTTCCTCTTCTGTGACATATGGAGCATGGTGATGCTGAAGCTGCCCGGCCCCTCGTAGTTGCTCGACTGCATGGCGTACCTCGTCATCTCCTGCCGCAGTTCTCTGGAGCTGCAGGCGCAGAATACGCCGGCTTCCCTGGTGTGAGGCGTTTTGTCCAGAACGCCGCCCGGTACATATATTCGGCTGACATTGAAGTCCCTGGCGAGGTTCAGTATGTTCTCCGTGTATTCTTCCCAGTTGGTATTTGGCTCCGTGCCCTGGTAGAGAATAAGGTCATGGTCTGAATTCGTGTTGACCCAGTAAAAGAACTCGTTCTGCGGGAGGACGTGTTTTTTCAGCAGGCCGTTCTCAATCTTAATCTGGGGCCTGAGGGCTAGCTGTCCCGGCACCTGAAAGACGTGGTAACGGGCAACGGGCATTTCCGCAAATTTTTTGGCACGCAGTTTCTTAATCAGGTACTGGACGGTGCCGGTGGCCGCCTCCCCGCCATCCACCCAGCCGTTTATACCGCAGAGCAGGTACGGCTGTCTTAACTCCGGTTTCTCCAGAAACAGTATATTATCCTGTTGTGTCGCCATCGTGCCCCACCTCCGCTTATTATTTATATCAGTGCAGCAGACTGTGCGCGTTGGTCTGGCACATCATTTTAACGTGTTCATCAGGCACGCCGCGGAACAGAAAGCCGAGAATCAGCTTTCTCAACTGCTCCCAGGGAGGGCCGGTCTCAATATGACCGGTATCGGAGCCGAGAACGATTCTCTCCGGGCCGACCGCCTTGTAGAAAGCCATCGCCTCATCCCAGACGAAAGCCGGCGGCGACATATGCATGGCATAAATGCCGATATAGGCGCCCATATCGGCCAGCTCCTTGGCCTGCTCCGGCGTCATCATGGTCAGCGGGTAATTGACATGGCCGATCTCAATGCGTTCCACGCCCATTTTCACCGCTTCTCTGACCATGGCGAAGCGCTCCGCTGTGCTCTGATGGCACAGGCTGAGCACCATGTCCGTTTCCGCTATCAGTTTCAGGATTCCCTTCATCTCCGGCACAACATTTCCTTTATCATCGATGACGGAAATACCGCCGCCTTTGGGGTGGCGGGTCACACTGCGATGGTGGGCGGCGTCCATGTTGGGCAGCCAGATGAATTTGCCACCCACCCGGTAGCTGGCCACGACCGCATCGGGGTTCAGTCCACCGACGGCGTAATTGAGCACCACGCCGCCAAAGACTTCCGTCCTTTTCTTGTTGTGTGCCTCCGCCCATTCATCCACGACTATCTGGGTGAGCTGCACGGAGGGAGACGTCGGCAGGGTATGGTCCTTGCAGACAATGCCCGCCTGCCCCATCTCACAGGCCTGGCGGGCGAACTCAATCTGGCTGAAAAGGCGCTGGGTGGTGGATGAGGGGCCGGTGTGCTGGTGGATATCGTAAGAGCCGCGCAGCAGGCCCCACATGCGTTCGTTGTCAAAGTTCGGCTGCTTTATGGCGGCAACGGCGTCTTCCGGGCCGTAAAGCGAACTCCGCCCGCCTGCGGTAATGATTTGCTCGATTCTTTTCAGGTATTCCGGGGTCAGGGATAGTTCATGGGTTTCCTTGGCCATATTTTTCACGCCTCCTTAATAAATTATAACACTGCCATCACGGATATGGCATTATCGTAGCGATGACGCCCGGGTTTGTCAAACCGCTGGAGCCGCCCGTTCCTACATTGATTGACGCAAAAAGTTTAATATAATAGACTTATGCCGTCAGTCGTCTTTTCCATCGGAATAAATATTATTTAGTATAAGGACAATGCAGGAGGTTTACATGCTGCCAGTTAAGACGTTTCGAGTTCCGCAGGTCGTTATCACCGGGTCCGGGTCTTCAAAGCAGGTCGGTGAAGAGTGCAAGAAACTTGGTTTGAAAAAGGCTTTGATTGTAACCGACCAGAACCTGGTGAAACTGGGTATCCCGGATGGCGTCAAAGAGTCGTTACAGCAGAACGGCGTCGAACACGCCACCTATGACGGCGTTAATTCAGAACCGGCCATCGAGCATGTTCAGGAGGGGCTGGAGGCATTTCGGGAAAACGGGTGCGACTTCCTTCTGGCGGTTGGCGGGGGAAGCCCGATGGACACTGCCAAAGCTATTTCCGCCATGGCCACCAACCAAGGTTCGATAGAGGACTACATGGGGCAGGGCAAGATTCCGGAAAGAGGCAAACCGGTCATCGCCGTGCCCACCACGGCTGGCACCGGCAGCGAGGTCACGCCGTTCTCCATCATTACCGATACCGGGCGGGACGTCAAGATGCTCATCGGCAGCCCCTTCCTCACCCCCGCGATTGCCGTTGTTGACCCGCAGCTCACCCTGTCCCTGCCGCAGGATATCACCGCCGCCACCGGGATAGATGCGCTGACTCATGCTATAGAGGCCTATGTTTCGGTTAAAGTCCAGCCGATGAGCGACGTTCTTGCTCTGGCCGCTATCGAGCTTATCGCCGGCAACCTGGAGCAGGCGTGGTCGGACGGGAAAAACCTGGAGGCGAGAGAAAAGACCATGATGGGCTCGCTCATGGCGGGGATGGCGTTCAGCAATTCATCGGTAGCGCTGGTGCACGGCATGGCGCGGCCTATCGGCGCCTATTTCCACGTGCGTCACGGCGCTTCCAATGCCGCCCTCCTCGGGACGGTGATGGAATTCAGCCTCGAGGGAAACCCGGCGCGGTATGCGCGCATTGCCGAGGCGATGGGCGTTAAGGCCGGCGGCCTGTCCGAACTGGAAGCGGCGCAGCGCGGGGCTGAGGCGGTCAAGAAGCTCATCAAAGACGTCAGGATACCGTCAATGCGGGAGCTTGGCGTCGGTAAGGAAAAGCTCGAACAGCTGGCGCCGAAAATGAGCGAGGATGCCATTGCCAGCGGCAGCCCGGGCAATAACCCGCGTCAGGCAACCAAGGAAGAGATAATAGAGTTGTATAAAGTGGCCTACGGGGAATAATTGCCCCGGGTACGGAGAGGGAGGCGTATATGGTAGACCGATTGGAAGCAGCCCAGAAGCGGGACAAACACCTGTTCGGGACATTGCACGGGACCGTTCCACCGGAAGTCATCTGCGAGCGCGGCGACGGCGTGTACCTGTATGACCAGAATAACCGGAAGTACATCGACTTCAGCGGCGGGCCTCACGTCGTCTCCCTGGGGCATGCCAACGCTAGGGTAAAGGAGGCGATGAAAGGCCAGATTGATAAAGTGTCTTTCTTCTTTCGCGCCTTCTGGCTGAACGAGCCGTTGCTGGAGCTGGCGGAGCGGATTATAAAGGTCGCCCCACCCAACCTGAAGATGTGCCAGTTCTGCAACAGCGGTTCCGAGGCCAACGAGACGGCGATAAAGATTGCCCGCCAGTATCACGTGGAAAGGGGCAAGCCGGAGAAGTACATGGTGCTCTCCCGCTGGCAGAGCTATCACGGCATGACGCTGGGCGCGCTTTCCGTTTCCGGGCACACCATGAGACGGCAAAAATTCGAGCCGATGCTGCACCAGTGGCCGAAGATACCGGCCCCGCTGTGCTACCACTGCACCTACGGGCTCGACTATCCGGGCTGCGGTATCAAGTGCGCCCGGGCGCTTGAGGAGACTATCAACCAGGTCGGCGCGCAGTATGTGTCCGCCTTCTTCATGGAGGCAGTGGGCGGCGCCGGGACCGCCTGCATGGTGCCGGTTCCGGAATATTACCCCATAATCCGCGAGATTTGCGATAAATACGAAGTGTTGCTCATCGATGATGAGGTCATCTGCGGCTTCGGCCGGACGGGCAAGTGGTTCGGCATTAATCACTGGGGCGTCAATCCCGATATCATCACCTCGGCCAAAGGGATGACGGGGGGCTATACGCCGATGGCCGTGGTAATCATCGATGAAAAGATAGGGAAGGTCTTCTCGGAGACGGGCGCCGGCTTCATGCATGGCTTCACCATGGAGGGCAACCCCGTCTCGGCAGTCACCTGCCTGACGGTTATCGATGTCCTGGAGAAAGAAGGACTGGTGGAACGCTGTGCCCGGCTCGGCGAGTACTTTTTCCAGAAGGGGAGGGAAAAGCTGGCCCATCACCCGGTGGTGGGGGATATACGGGGCAAAGGCCTGCTCATGGGTATCGAGCTGGTGCAGGATAAAGAGAAAAGAGAGCCCTTTGACATGAAGCGGCGGGCAGCCAACCGCCTGCAGAATATCGCCATGAAGCACGGGGTAATGGGCTACCCTACCGTTGGCATCAAGAACGGTGTTAGCGGAGATGCCCTGCTGGTCTCGCCCCCCTTTATCATCACCGAACCGGTAATAGACGAAGCCTTTGACCTGCTTGACGCCGCCCTCACCGATTTCGAGAAGGAATTTCTCTAGGCGGAGAAATGCCTGACGAAGGCAAAAAACCAGGCGCATATACAAGATATCCGCTATCGCATATTGCTCTTTACAATGGCGTCACCGTTCTCCATTTCCTGCTCGGTGGGGCTGGCATTATGCTCGGCTACGGCCCGTCCTGGCTTGCGTATCTGTTTGGCGCGCTGTATCTTGTTTTTGCCTTTGTGGAAATGTACCTGGTCATGCCGCTGACCGTCTGTCCGAACTGCGTGTACTACGGGATGAAAAACGCCGTCTGCGTATCCGGCCTTAATGTGGTTTCGGCGAAAATCGCCAGAAAAGGGGATATAAACGACTTCTCTAAACGTGCCCGGGGATTGTTCTGCCACAATAATATGTACCTCGCTTCCCTGGCGCTTCCTGTTATCGCCATAATACCGGCCCTGATAATCAATTTTTCCTTCCTGCTGCTGGCCATATTTGTCGTTGTACTGGCACTGCTTCTCTTCCGTTTCTTTGTGCTCTTCACCAGAATCGTGTGTATTCACTGCCGCGCCAGGAACATCTGCCCTAACGCTCAGTCAATGGGCCTGAGCGGCAGGTAGGCCCTTCCGAGATGGTCGGGAGTTTGTGAAACATATAG